>CAYFWG010000052.1:0-8762 GCA_964346775.1 uncultured Mogibacterium sp. | reverse complement strand
AAGGCACGCCGGCTTCTCCAGCCGTTGCCCTTGAAATATATGTCTTTCCTGTACCCGGCTGCCCGACGAGAAGAACGCCCTTAGGTATTCTTGCACCGAGCTTGGTGTACTTGTCTGGATTCTTGAGGAAGTCGACTATTTCAGAAAGCTCCTGCTTCTCCTCTTCGAGTCCTGCAACATCCTTGAACGAGATCGACTTGTTGTTGCCCTTGTATAATCTCGCCTTGTTCTTTCCGAACTGGAATGCCTGCTTGTTTCCTCCTTGACTTAGCATGAAGTAGAGAAGGAATATCATACCTCCAAGCATCAATACGGTCGGGAGAATATTAAGAATGCTGTATTCACTCTTCGGTGGATCGCTGAGCAAGTCTAAATTGTTCTTCTCCATCATCGGATATACATATTTTTCTTCCAGCCAATTAATCTCGAGAGCCGATGGTGCATATGCTATATCCACATCATCATTGTCTTTCTTTCCGGTCAGTTGTCTGTCTGTAATATTTAATTCTTTGTATTCGCCCTTTTGCAATTGTGATGCAAATTGAGAGAATTTGACCTCTTTGGTCGCTCCCTGTCCGCCTGCGTTACGAAAGAACCAGGAGATTCCGAGAACCATCATAAATATGAGTACATAGACACCGATACTTCGTCCAAAATTTTTCTTCAAATCTCAATTCCCTTCTTTTTTTCTAATATTATTAACGTTTTTATACTTCTTTTTATTGTTTTTTGTGTTCCAAGCACAAATTTTATCACAGCTTATCCGCTATTTCAATGAAAAGAACCCTTTTGCTTGTGTCCGAAACATGATATTTCTGTGAATATTTCCCTTCTTCTCTCTCGGCTTGACTCTGCAAATAATCGCTCGGAAGCACCCAAAGTATCTCATCTTCTATAGCGACCATGAGTATGCTTTCCCTCGCTTTTTTCAAAACCTTGCTGTCTACAAAGTAATCCTGTATCTTCTTCCTGCCGTTCTTGATGGCAATATAGTCGCCTTCTTTTCTCGTCCTGAGCTTGAGATCGCCGACTTTGCCGGGATAAGCCTTGTTAAATTCATCGAAGTCGAAGGCTGCATGTATGGTATCTTCCTCAGGATTGTAATCTTGAATCATCATCACCTGCGGTACCATTCTCAGGTTAGTAGGAACGGGAATTACCTGTTCCTCTGCCGGGATTGCAAATGTAATCGTTTCATATTCTCTCACCGCCCTTAGACCTCCTGGAAGATCTACGCTTGCGGAAGGATTGTCGTTATATATCAAAGAAAGAACCGAAAGAACAAGTTCATAGCTCGTCTTGGATTCAAGTCCGAGAAGATCGAAGATAATGCCGACTATCCTGCTGTTAATACCAGGTGGAATTTCTTTAATCTCCGTAATATCCAGCTTGATGCTTTTTTCATCTATGAGGATCTTGTCCGAGCATTCTGAAAAAGCTATGTCTTTCAAAATCATATTATCCATCTGTGCAAGATTGGCATATCTCAAAAGCGCATCTCTGATCTTCGGATTGTAGTTCTCCTCGAGATAAGGAATAAGCTCGTTTCTTATCTTATTTCGCGTATATCCGTCCCCTCGTTCGAGCTGTCCATATTCGGATGAAGCTTGTTCGCCTCAATATATTCTTCAATTTCTTTTCTTGTGATATCGAGAAGCGGGCGTATGAGCATATAGCCTTTTTCCGTCGGTCTTGCAACAGGTATTCCTGCAAGTCCAGTCGGCCCCGTCCCTCTGAGCATCCTGAACAAAACGGTCTCGCTTTGGTCGTCTGCATTATGTGCAACTGCGATGTATATTTTCTCCTTGTCAGGCACTTCATCTTGGATTTCTTCGCACATTTCGTCGAAGATATTGTATCTGATTATCCTTCCAGCTTCTTCGGTAGAAACATTGAACTTCTTCGCCATTTCGTTGCAATCGACTTCAAATACGTTACATTCAAGATCCATCTTCTCGCACATCTTAATAGCTCTTGCCTGTTCTTCATTAGCCTCTGGTCTAAGCATATGGTTGATATGAACTGGCACGAGATTGAGTTTGTACGAATCGGACAATTCCGATAATGCGTGAAGAAGGCATAGAGAATCAGGACCGCCGGAGAATCCCACAACGATTGTCGCATTCTCTTCGATCAAATTGCTGTCTATTATTGAGTCAATTATGTGTCTTTTCGGCATGATATCTCCTTATATTTCGATGTTGAAAAACCTGCATCCGTTCTCCGTCAGCAGTCTTGCCGTTTCCTCGTATTCCATCCCCTTAATTATAGCCATTCTCCTAACTACGTGTTCGATATACTGAGGTTTGTTCGGTCTTCCTCTCAGAGGTTCAGGTGCCATATAAGGAGCATCCGTTTCCGATAGAAGAAATTCGATCGGAATAGTTCTTACAACCTCGACAGCCTTCTTTCCGTTCTTGAAGGTAACAGGCCCCCCTAGGGATATCGTCGCTCCAAGCTTGATATATTCTTCGGCAAGTTCGGGAGATCCCGAGAAGCAATGCATCTGCACTCTGGCATCCCCTATCTCTCCTTCAGGCGAGGGTCTCTTCGGGAACCAACTCTTTCTCTCTTCCGAAAAAGCCCCTTCTTCCTGCAATATGTCCATCGTCAATTTGTGGGCATCTCTTGAGTGAATCCCTATAGGCATCTTAAGCTCATTCGCAAGTCTTATCTGCTTGCGAAACAGGTCTTCCTGCTCAGCTCGATTGTCCTTACCGTAGTAAAAATCCAGACCGATTTCTCCGATTGCAACGGCCTTCGGATGAGAAGCGAGCTGCCTTATAATTTCGATATCCTCGTCTTTGAAGTAAGACGCCTGGCAAGGATGGAGTCCGACCGTCGCGTAACACCACTTATATTTGTCCGCATCCTGCAAAGCCTGCTTTGACGATGCAACTCCGTCCGAAGCGTCGATGATGTATTTAAGATCCGAATCCGAGATCTCCTTAGCGAGGTTCTCTCTTTCTTCTTCTGTGTATTCTTCAAAATTTAGATGTGTATGTGCATCAAATAGCATGATTTTTCCTCTATATGTTACAAAAGGGTCTCTAACTTGAGACCCTCTTTCGGTTATTCTGCGGGCAAAACAGTCTTTCGAGCATTTCGCTTTGCCGTCTTTCGACTATTTGGCATTTGCCGCACTTCTTATATTATCAAGTTCTTCAAGTTCTTTCTCTATGTCGAGTCTCGGGAAAAGCTGGTCGCCTTTAGAGACCTTCTTTCCTTCCATCTGATAGAAATCAAATGCATCTTCCCACTTTGCTTCTTCTCCTTCGAGTCCAAGCTGCTCTCTCATCCTCTCGGAAGTTGTGTGCATGAAAGGCAGTATGAGTATAGAAGTGATTCTTAGGCATTCGGCGAGGTTTCTCATTACCGTGCCCAGTTCTTCCTGTCTCGATTCATCTTTGGCGAGAACCCAAGGAGTCTTTTCGTCGATGTATTTATTAGCCCTTCTTATAAGAACCCATATCTCTTCCAAAGCCATATTGAACTGGAAGGCATCCATCTTCTCTTCTACTCTTCCTGCTACCGAAGTTGCAAGCATTATCAGCTCTTCGTCGAGTTCATCTTTGGTCGGTGCTGGTGGAATTATTCCTCCGCAGTATTTCTCAATCATGGAAATCGTCCTGGAGAGGAGGTTTCCGAGGTCGTTTGCGAGGTCGAAATTGATCCTCTTGAGCATGACTTCGTTGGTGTAAACTCCATCCTGTCCGAAGGTGTATTCCCTGAGAAGGAAGTATTTCAAGGCGTCTATTCCATATCTATCGATAAGGATTTCAGGATCGACTATATTACCCTTGGACTTCGACATCTTGCCGCCGTCTATGAGTAGCCATCCGTGTCCGAGAACCTGCTTTGGCAATGGTTCTTCTATGGACATCAGCATCGCTGGCCAAATAATCGAGTGGAACCTTACGATTTCTTTTCCTACCAGATGAACATTTGCAGGCCAGTATCTCTTGTATAGACTGTCATCTTCGGTACCCCAGCCCAGGGCTGTGATATAGTTGCTCAGCGCATCAAGCCATACGTAGATAACGTGGTCTTCGTCGATTGGAACAGGAATGCCCCAGTCGAATTCAGATCTGGATATGCATAGATCTTCAAGTCCCTGTTCGATGAAGGCGATCATTTCGTTCCTTCTCGATTCGGGTTGTAGGAATTCCTTGTTATTGCGGAACAGATCCAGAAGTTTGTCCGAATATGCCGAAAGCTTGAAGAAATACGCTTCTTCTTGCATCTTCTTAACCGGTCTTCCGCAATCTGGGCACAGGTGATCCTCTGCCTGGGTATCTGTCCAGAAGGATTCGCAAGGTGTGCAATACCAGCCTTCGTAGGTTCCCTTATATATATCTCCACGCTCGTACATCTTCATGAAAATCTTCTGAACGCCTTCGATATGCCTCGGTTCAGTTGTTCTGATGAAATCGTCGTAGCTTATTTCCATCTTCTTCCACAGCCTTAAGATAGTATCGACTACAGAGTCGACGTATTCCTTCGGTGTGCAGTTTGCCTCTTCAGCGCATTTCTCAATCTTCTGTCCGTGTTCGTCTGTTCCTGTAAGGAATCTGACATCGTATCCGGAGAGTCTTTTGAACCTCGCCATAGCATCCGTCATGACTGTGCAATATGTATGCCCGATATGGAGCTTGGCACTCGGATAATAAATCGGAGTAGTAATATAATATGTTTTCTTGTCTTCCATTGTAAAACCTTCCTGCTCACATGAGAGCTTCTATCAGATTTTGTGTTCTTTGCGATATTTTATGTTTTTCTTTACGATTCTCTATTATATCAAATATCATCTATGCCGTCACGGTTTAGAGGAGAATTGATTGTATTAAACCGCTAAAAACGGAGTCCTTGATTATACACTCAAAAACTCCGTTTTTTAATAGACTTAATAATATAAATCTTCGGTAGGCTCAAACTCCAAATAGATCCTATTTCTTTGCAGCCTTACCGATCTCAAGACCCTTCTTGAAAGCCTCAACGTTTGGCTCGATAAGTTTAGGTTTTTTCTTGAACTTCTCCTCGATTCCCTTGACGATTACTTCAGCAGGAACAGCATCTGTAAAGCCGACATATACTCCCAGCATGATAACGTTTATAGCTCTTTCATTACCCATGTCGATCGCCATCTGTGTTACAGGCGCTTTGATGACATTGATATCGTCTCTTTCGATGTCGACACCTACGATTGTGCTGTTTACAAAGAGGTTTCCGCCCGATTTGAGATTCTTGATAAACGAGTGATACGAAGGCTCGTTCATTACTATAAGGTCCTCGAGATTATAGCTTACTGGAGCACCGATCTCATCGTCGGAAATAACTACGAAACAGTTTGCAGTACCGCCCCTCATTGCAGCTCCGTACGAAGGGAAAAATGTTACATTAAGATCTGTTGCTTCCGATGTAGCTTCTGCGAAGAGTTTGCCCATCGTCATTACGCCTTGTCCGCCGAATCCGGCGATCATAAGATTTCTTTCCATTGTCGCCTCCTACTTCTTCTCTCCACCATCTCTGTAAATACCGAGAGGATATTCTGCGAACATTTTTTCTCTCAGGAAGTCCAAAGAATCAAGAGTGTTTAATCCCCAGTTTGTCGGACATGATGTAACTATCTCTACCATCGAGAATCCCTTGCCTTCGAGCTGATACTCAAAAGCCTTCTTGATAGCTTTTCTTGCTTTGATTACGTTCTGAGGAGTATCGCATGAAACTCTCTCAAGGTAATAAGGTGCAGTGAGCTCGTTGATTATCTCGCACATGTGCATAGGATATCCGTGCTCTTCGCCATCTCTTCCGCCTGGTGTAGTTGTCGACTTCATTCCAAGGAGTGTAGTCGGTGCCATCTGGCCACCTGTCATTCCATAAATTCCGTTGTTAACGAAGATTACGGTAAAGTTCTCTCCTCTGTTAGCAGCCGAGAGAGTTTCTCCAAGTCCGATAGCTGCAAGGTCTCCGTCTCCCTGATATGTATAGATCAAAGAGTCAGGAGAGGATCTCTTAATTCCTGTAGCAACTGCACAAGCTCTTCCGTGTGCAGCGATAGTAGCATCGTGAGAAACGTAGAACTGTCCAAGTCCGCAGCATCCCACACCCTCAACTCTTACGAGTTTGTCGAGTTTTCCGAGTTCCTCTGCAGCTTCTCCGATTATCTTATGAACCGTACTGTGCATGCATCCCGGACAGAATCCAGAGACAGCATTCTCAAGCACACCCTTGGTCCTTGAATATACTTTTTTCTCTTCAGCCATTACAGCACCTCCTTAATCATTTCTCGAGCGGCCTTCATGACCTGTTCATTAGTAAGAAGCTGGCCTCCCGATCTCAGGCACTCCGTTATCGGGCAACGTTTCTGAACTGCATGGTCGATATCCCATCTCATCTGTGCAGGAATCGACATCTCAACATCCAGTATGCCTTTTACCTTTTCAAAGTCGATGTTTGCAAATGTTTCATATGGGAAAGGTGAAAGTGTAATCGGTCTGATCATTCCGATCTTTACACCTTCTTTTCTCAGTTCCTTAATTACCGCTTTGCATATACGAGCTGATATTCCGTATGCAGCGATTATGAATTCTGCATCGTCTGTCATAAATTCTTCTACTCTTATATCCTTGTCCCAAGTCTTATAAAGAGCTTCAGCTTCAATATTTACCTCTTCCTGGCCTGAACCTACAGATCCCGGTCTACAGAAAGCGGCTTTGCCAAGAGGGTGTCCGATTATAGCTCTATATTCAAACGCCTCTCTGAGTTTCTTTAACTCTTCGTCCGATCTCATTTCTGGTAAAACTACAGGTTCCATCATGGTTCCCACAACTCCGTCTGTAAGAACGAGTACTGGGTTCTGGTCTCTTTCGGCAAGGTCAAATGCCTCGTAAACCATGTCTACGCTCTCCTGAACTGTCGATGGAGCGAGTACTATCATTCTGAAGCCGCCGTTTCCAGACGCCTTGGTTGCCTGCATATAGTCCTGCTGTGCAGGCTGGATTGCTCCGATTCCTGGGCCACCTCTTTGAACGTTAACATAAACGATAGGAAGTCTTGCAGATGCACTGTAAGAAATTCCTTCAGAGTAAAGGCTTATTCCAGTTGATGATGAAGAGCTCATAGCTCTAATTCCAGTCGAACCTGCTCCGTACAGCATGCTGACGGAAGCGACTTCGCTTTCGGCTTGTACAAAAGTACCGCCTACTTCAGGCATTCTTCTTGCAAAATACTCAGGTATTTCGTTCTGCGGAGTAATAGGATATCCTGCGAAAAAACGACAACCTGCTCTTGTAGCCGCTTCAGCTATAGCTTCGCAGCCTTTCATAAACACACGTTCTGCCATCACAATCTCCTTTCTTATCTCCACACCTCGATAACTGCATCGGGACATATCTGTGCGCACATTGCACAGCCTATACAATCCTCAGGTCTTGCTGCGACCGAATGAAGATATCCTCTTGAGTTAACCTTGTCACCGATTTCCAGAACATTCTTCGGGCACGAGATAACGCAGTAGGAGCATGATTTGCATGCTTCGGTGTTAATCTCAACTCTTGCCATAAAATTCCTCCTTCTCAATATACGATGAATATATTTAATCAACCCACGAATAGGTCAGATACAAGTCGATCGGAATAAGATATTTATCAGTCTTACTCTGAGCCTCCTCGTAAATCTCTCTTCTCACACAGGCGCTGTTGTACGTTGCAATGCCGTCGAGAATTGAGTTCAGTTTATTAATACCTTCCGTGAATTCACTAACAGTTGTTGAATAACCCAGATTAGGGTTGCCCAGCAGATATATGTGGTCAAGCCTGATAGAACGAAGTATATGCGACATAGTTCCGTCTATACCCTCGATAGTTCTCGTCCATGGTCTGTATGGATTTATTATATATACAGGTATGGAATCTTCCTTGCTGAGAAGATGATTGTACGCTCCCGCCATCTTTGCCGCGGAATGTCCTCCTCCGATGTCGAGAAGTGTGTATCCGTCTCCCTGCAGTGAAAGCGCAACTCCGCCGACCGAAGTCGGTGCATCCAGATACTGATCCTGATAGTGGATCTCTACACCCTTTCGTGCAAAGCTGTCTTTGAGGTCTCTCGATCTGTAGAGAGGTTTCGTCTGGTCGAGGTCGAACAAGTCCACCTTCTTGCCTGTCTGCTCCGCAAGCATGGCCGCAATATTGAGGACGATCTCACTCTTGCCGCTTCCCGCTTCGCCGATAAAGACAAAGTTCTTCTTTTCCTTCATTATGACATCAAATGTCTTGTCTTCTCCGTAAAATAAATCCATCTTCCTCGTATCCAAATTTATCCAAAAAAGCTGAACACCCTCGTTCGGGAGCCAGCTTCATTCAATAGTGTCCTTATAGAAATAAATGTATAAAATGTTGTACGGTTTTTCGCACATCATTAGTAAACTTATACTATCATTCGGCGTTTTTTTCAAGTGTTTTATGCATTATTTCAATACATCTTGACTTCCTTGACGGGAATCATATTTAATAGGTGCATGAAAATTTTAAGTATAACAGCACAAAAACCGCATTCGACAGGAAGCGGTACATATTTGACGGAACTCGTTAATTCATTTCACCGTTCAGGACACAAACAGGCTGTAGTCTGTGGCGTTTTCCGCGAGGACGATGTCCACTTCCCTGAAGGTGTTAATTCCTATCCAGTATACTATTCTCACAAAGTGAATCCAGACAAGGATGCCGACCTTCCATTTCCAGTTATAGGGATGTCCGATGTAATGC
>CAYFWG010000051.1:0-8952 GCA_964346775.1 uncultured Mogibacterium sp. | reverse complement strand
GAACTGGTGTTGACGAATCAATCCCCTTGTATCTCTTCCAGCCGAACCTGCTTCTTTACGGAAGCATGGTGTGTATGCCGTATAGTATATCGGCAGCTCTTCCATAGGAATTATTTCCTGAGCTCTGAGATTTGTAACTGGAACTTCTGCTGTAGGAATAAGGAAGAAGTCCTTGGCAGGAACTGCGAACATGTCATCTTCGAATTTCGGAAGCTGTCCCGTACCTGTCATCGTTTCCCTATTTGCCATGTCGTTTGTGTCCTTTGTAATCATTGAGTTGCCATGAAAGGCGGAAGGATTTCCGTATATCCCTGCTCCTCTGTGTGAAGGTCGAGCATGAAGTTGATTACAGCTCTTTCGAGTCTTGCGCCAGGTCCTTTATATACGGTAAAGCGAGTACCTGCGATCTTGCCTGCTCTTTCGAAGTCGAGGATGTCCAGATCTTCTCCGATATCCCAATGTGCCTTTGCCTCAAAATCGAAATTCCTTGGAGTTCCAACAACACGGAGTTCTTCATTGTCTGAATCGTCTTCTCCAAATTGAACTTCCACGCAAGGGATGTTAGGTATCTCAAGAAGCTTGTCTCTAAGCTCATTTTCAACATCGGATACTTTTGCATCAAGCTCTTTAATCTTTGCAGATAATTCCTTCATCTCTGCAAAAATTGCAGTCGTGTCTTTTCCTTCTTTCTTGAGCTTAGGAACTTCCCTCGAAGTGACGTTCTGTTTATTCTTGAGAACCTCTACGTCTGCAAGTAGCTCTCTTCTCTGCTTGTCGAGTTCCTTCAGTTCGGATATTCCAAAGTCTCCTTTGCCTCTTCTCTCGACACCGGCTTTCATCTCTTCATAATTTTCTCTAATTTTCTTAATGTCCAGCATGTTTCGCCTCTTCTCTGTTATTCCTAATTGTAGCTATATTTGTTCTTTATATCTATTATAGACGGCTCTGATTTCTTTTCAATAATTTAGAAAATATTGCGCCTGTATTTACTGTAAACCCTTCCAAGCTCCTCTATCTTATCTTCAATTTCTATCTCGAGGTCGCTTAGTTTCTCGTAGTCCGAAGAGTCGACAGCATTTCTCGCCTGCATCAGGAGGGAATCCCTGCCCCTTTCCTCGTGGCCTATCAGTTTCTTGAGCTCGGTAATCTCTTCCCAGTTGTTCCTATCATACTCGTTGTTGTCGTCCGTATGCATCCTTACACAACTGCGCAAAAACTGCATCGCATTCTGTATATACCTATCGTGATATTCCATCGACCACTTCATTATCATGTGTTCGCGGAAAGACCTTAGGTTCATGCGCAAAGCTTCGTTGCCTCCCGATATGAGATCTGTATCTTCGCCAGTCTCTCCCCAGGATTTGAAGTTCTCCCAGACATTCCCTGGTGGCACTCCAAAAAGTTTCTCTCTTTCTTCTCTCGTATAGTCGGTATATATGTTCCTTTCGGATCGATATTCCTTATTCTTCTCGAGATAGAAATCTTCTTCTCCGTAGTTTTTGCTAATCGATGCCTCGAGTTCTGAAGCTGTCTTCCCTGCCTCCAGCGCTGCCTTGATTCCATTGAGCATTGCCATCATAACCGCTCCGATTAGGAGGTATGTATTGGTGTGAGGATTAGGAGATCGTAGTTCAAACCTCGTCGAAGCAGGGTTCTTGAGGTCTCTTACAAGTCCGATAAGAACCGTTCTGTTCCTCGAAGGAGTTTGATGATCCATTCCCAGCGAGGTTACTATGCATATAGGCGCCTCATAGCCAGGTTTCAGTCTTTGGAAAGCGTCATGTGTCGGCGAAACGATAGGATTAATCATCTCGTAATTCTTGAGTATTCCCATCAAAGCGCCGAAGCCTATAGGACTCATAAACTCGTTTTCTCTATCCGAGGATTCGAATAGGTTGACGATAGTTCCATTTTTCAGCTTTGCCGCTACACCGAAATGAGTATGTTCTCCTGAGCCTGCAACACCGTGCATTGGCTTTGCAAGAAATGTTACATCGAGATTATTCATCCTGAACACATCTCTTATTATATTCTTAATTTGGCTCTCATTGTCTGCCGCTTGGATAGGATTGGAGTACTTCCAGTCGATTTCCAGCTGTTCCATGATATGGTCGAATGAGCCGGTATTTCCCATCTTGGCTTTTACACCTCCGACTTCCTTGTGTCCCATCTCGACACCAAATCCATAGTGGTCGAGGATTTCGAGAGTCTGTTCAAAGGCTGTGGCAACAGGGCCTGTAACCCTCTTCCAATATTGCTCCTTGAGCTCCTGTGCAATGCTGAGCTGATCTCTGTCAGCTCTGTCGTCTGGAGTCTTAACCCAGAATTCTATCTCGGTAGCATTTGTTAGAACGAATTCAGAGATATCTTCAGGCTTGTCTATGCCACCAATATGTTTGAATACATAAGGGCAGTCTTTGAGGATTCTCTCGAGTTCTCTTAAAAAGATCTCTTCAGTCCTCTTGAGGTATTCCCTAGAGCCTACCATAGTATCTCCGTTATGTCGGAGGTATGAAGGGATTCTCAGTGTTCCAGTCGGAAGGCCTGTAGTGTAATCGATATTGTCGAAATTGTACTCGACATACCAGTTTGCCTCAGTATCTGGCATTATGTCTACCCTCGCATTTGAAAGATCGGCAATCGTCGGCAATGCAACCGACGAACCGTCGGTCTGTACTCCCTCGCCCAGCATCCTTCCTATATCTTCTATAAAAGCAGCGACAGGTATCTTCTCGTCTGTATTATGGTTGCCCATATCGACTCCCGTAAAAGAAACAAATCTTATTTCCGGGTGTGCTTCGAGCTTATTAATTACTGTTTCATTATCATGCTCTTCGGGTGTCAATGTGTAGAGCATTCTGTTCAGATCGAAATTGATCATTATTATTGCCTCTTCAACATTAAATTTCCAGGGGGCTTTCGCCCCCTAGATATACAATATTAGGTCTCTTTCTCGAGACTGATTTATTACCTATTACGAGGACTTAGCCGAGTTCAGCTAAATACTCTTCCAGCTGTTTAATATACTTGCCATATGTAGCCCAATCGCCTTCTTTCTGAGCGGCGATCGCTTTTTCGTAAGCGTTCTGAGCCTTCTTAGCCAGAGATCTTGTATCCTCGGTCTTTCCGCCTTTTTCGGTCTCGTTAGTGCCAGCGTTAGATCCTTGGTTATTGTCGGCATCTCCACCGAAGAGACTTACGAGAGCTTCTGAGAGTGTCGCTTCGTATGCAATCCTATCCTGATAAGCGACGATTACCCTCTTCACTTCTGGAATAGCTTGATTTGATGATTCCAGATATACCGGTTCTACATACATCAGCGATGTACCGATAGGAATTACGAAGAGGTCTCCTCTGCTGTATTTCGCACCAGATGATGCCCACAGAGAGATCTCCTTGGATATCTCGGTGTTCTGGTCGATCTGAGCTTCAATCTGCATCGGTCCGTATACGGTCTTGTTCTTCGGCATTGTGTAAACTATTAGTTCACCGTAATTAGCACCGTCGTTACGTGCCATCATGACCGCAGTAAGGTTCTGCTTTGACTTCGGCGTGAACGGAATCATGTTGATGAACTCAGCTCCACCTGGAGTGTCCGGAAGGTTGAATACGTAGTAGCTTGGTTCCCTAACCTTGTCCTTAGTTCCGTATATCTGGTGAGCGATGTCCCACAAGTCTTCCTTCTGGTAGAATACCTTGACTCCATCCATGTGGTACTTGCTATATACCTCGGCCTGTATTTTGAAGAGAGTATTCGGATATCTCATATGGCTTTTCATTTCAGCCGACATCTTGTCGTACGACTTGAAGAGATCCGGATAAATCTTCTTATATGTTTGAGCTATAGGGTCCTTTTCGTCTACAACGTAGAAATCTACCGATCCTTCGTAAGCATCAATGACAACTTTTACAGAGTTTCTTATGTAGTTCGTCGCATCCATACCCTCGGTGAAAGGCTCGGAATATGGGTAGTTGCTGCTTGTAGTATAAGCGTCGAGAACCCAGTACAGCTTGCCGTCTACCATAGTCATATACGGGTCGGTCTCATATGTGAGGTAAGGCATTATCTTCTTTACTCTGTCGATAATATTTCTCTCATAGATAATTCTGGAGTTCGATGTAATATTGGATGAAACCAGGATATTTACATTTCCCTCTTTGATAGCGTATAGAATTCTGTTGATGAAATTGAGTTTAACTCCAGCTTCGCCTTTGTACTCGGTGTACTTATTCTCATTTCCATCTGGATAGTCGAATTCAAGTTCCTTTGTATTTACGATTACATAGTCGTTCGTCAATTCGCCAAAGTATATTTCTGGCCTCTTGAGGTCGAGCTCATTCATTTTTGTTTCAGGCGGAATGTTTCCGACAACAACATCCGGCTGTCCAGAAGGTGTTACCTGGTCTACCTGCGAAACAGCAACTCCGTATCCGTGAGTATACTTGAGGTGCTTGTTGATCCATGTATTACTGATCTTTTCCTCATCTATTTCTCTCGGCGACAGATATGTTTGAGTTATCGAATCTCCAAGAGTGTACCTGTCGATGTCTACGTCGTTGAAAGAGTAGTATTGACGGATACTCTGTGTCTGGTTGTAATAGTCCTTGACCGGTTCATAGTCGTTGATACGAATATTTCCGATTGTTTCTTCGTTGTTCGCTATCGCGTCAGCATCGAGAGATGCGTCCGCTTTGTATGTTGCCACTCTTACATTATCAAGTCCGTAAGCGCGTCTTGTATACTCGATCTTGCTCTCGAGATATTTGGATTCTTTGTTGATTTCGTCAGGGCTTACTATCAAACTCTGGACAAGCTTTCCTGCTCCGGCGCCGAGAACAAATACCAATGCCATAATTACAGGTAGTTTGAGAAGTTTGCTAAGTTCACCCTTCTTGATGTGCATAGTCAAAGTAACAGCTCCGACGATTGAAAGTGCCATGATTATTCTGTAAACCCACAGAGTAACAGTAACATCGACAAAGCCAGCACCGTATACTGCGCCATTATGCTCGTGAAGTAGCTGGAACTGCTTCAGGAAGAAGTCAACTCCCAGCATCAGATAGAAGATAACTCCGAGAACCGTAAGCTTGCCGCTTGCGATATCCATCAGATACTCGAGGTTATTGTTGTTGATGTCAATTCCTCTACCGTTTTTCTTCTTATGATCCTTATCGAAGGCTGTATCGACAGCTTTCTTTGTGCCTTTGAACATTCTGCCTAGAACTGAGTGGTCGAGAGGTGTCCTGTATATAACCTTAGGCTCTTCGTCCTTTTCAGCTTCCTCAGGCTCCTCTTCGAAGGTATCTCTTCTTTCGAACAGATCTGGTGTTCTTACTGTCAGGAGATATCCGTAATATATCAGCGTAACAAGAATCATTCCGATAATAACGCTCAATGTAATCTCGTTCAGTTTGTCGTACCAGTCGAGTTTAAATATGTAGAAGCTTATATCGAGATTGAATAGAGGATCTTTCAATCCGAACTTCGTTGAATTGAGGGCTTTAAGAAATGTCATCCACGTTCCTGCGGAGACTATAAGAGCCACTCCAAACCCGAAAAGGCCGGACATAAGCCATGAAATGATATTAAGCTTTCTTTCGTTAGGGATTTCCCTAGACTCTATTTTTCTGAAGTATCCTGTCTTGAGAGTTTTAAGATAAAACCTCATCAGAAGAGTAATAACTACAAAAACCGGAATTCCGATTTCGAACTGTGTCAGCATCTTCTTCCAGAATACACCCAGATATCCGAGATCCCTAAACCACAGCCAATCGGTTATGAATCCCACTGTTGTAAACAGCAATGCTAAAATGACGGCAAGTATCATAATAATAAAAGCCAGGCCCTTGCGAGGTTTCTTCTTGCCCTTAAAGTCGGTATCCCCGCTGTCTTTCTTCTTCCCGAAAATTGCCAATTTGGTTTCCTCCTTGATTGCTTTAGTATAAAGCACCCTTTATCAAAAAACGCAGCGACAGCAAGTGCTGCCACTGCAAATTTTTATCTAACTATTTGTCTTCTATAGCAGAAATTCATTCTTAACTGCATCGATTGCACTGAACTGGCTTGTGATATTCTCGATGAGAGAATCGATCTTAAGCGCTACTGCACTGTCCGGTGCAAGTTGCAGGACAAGAAGTACAGCAAGCAAGATTACAAGTATTACCGCAAGTATTACCGCAATAATTGTCAGTGCTCCGCCTCCTTCTTCTTCATCTTCTTCTCCGTCCAAAGCATCTTTGACTTCTTCAGCTGCATCAGGGATTATCGCAGGAGCGACCTTTGCATCTACGGCTGCTGCTACTGGTGCTACTTCAGCAGGAGTGGCAGGAAGATCAGCTCCAACCTCTACAGGTGCTGCAGGTGTAGCTACAACCGACTCTGCTTGAGCCGCAAATGCGACAGGAGCAGGTTTTTCCTGGACAGGTTCTTCAGCTTTGACATTAAATACTGCCTCCGCTGACTTCTCTTCAACCTCTACGACAGGCTTGTCGGATTCAACTTCAACTGGTTTGACACCGCCTACAACTCCGACTTCCTCGTCGCCTTTGAGCTTGTTATATTCCTCATCAAGAAGTCTTTGGAACTCCTCGTTCTTGCGATAGAGTGTATAGAACTTATCGATTTTCTTTGTTGCTTCAGATTCTGCCTCGAGTTCGGACTCTTCGCCGAAAATATCTTTCTCGAGATCTTCGATAGAAAGTGCATCTGTTTCTGTGGATTCTGTAGCTTCGCCCTCTGCAGGCTCTACCGAATCAGCTACATCTTCGCTTGAAAGGTCGCCAACAAGTGCTGGCTCCTTATCGTAGTCTACAGTTTGAACGAGATAGTCTCCAAGAGCATCTTCTTCGCCAGCTTCAACTACAACTGTTTCTTCAACCTTATCTTCTGAGTTGTCTTCAAAAAGGTCTTCAACTTCTATACGATCTTCTTTGACTATCTCTTCAGGTTCTTCCGAAACATCCATCAGCTCTGCAAGTCTTCTCTTAAGAGCTTCGATTTCGGATTCCTTGTCAGCAGGTGCTGCAATAGTCATGCCTGTCTTCTTAGGTGCTTCGGCATCGATTTCTTCGAACAATTCCTTTTCGTCAATCGCTTCTTCTACTGCATCTTCCGCTTCTACAGCTGGAATCGGTTCTTCCACTTCAACTGGCTTTGCAACAAATTCAGCTTCTTCTACTTTATCGACTGTTTCTGTATAAACGTCTGTAGCATCAGCGATACCCTGTTCAGGCATATCAGCATATAGATTGAGATAAGCATCTTCAGGATTCTCGAACTCTTCTTCTGCGATCTCTGCCTGAGGTGCTTCTGGTACTTCTGGTTCTTCAACTTCTACAGGTGCCTGAGGCTCTTCGGATTTTGAGAGTTCAGCTTCTTTTCCTACGAGACCTTTTCCTCCAGAAAGAATTGCCGCAAGCTGTGCCTCGAGATCGGATACTGCTTCAGCTTCAGATTTTTCTTCCTTAGGCTCTTCCGATTCAACAACAGCTTCTTCTTCGAACTTGTAGTCGTCGAGAATCGAGAAGTCAAAATCGTCTGTGGTTTCTTTCGGCTGCTCATCGCTTACCTCAACCACATCTTCAGCTTCCGCTTCTTCGATGATGTCCTCAGCGTAAACTGGCTCCTCGGATGCAATCGTATCAAAAGGAGTTCTCACTTCTTCTCTCTCGTCGTAGAGTTTTGGAACGTAGAAAGAATACTGAGACTCTTCCTCTGCGGGCTCTTCAGCATGTTCTGCCTTTGATTCGGCTTCTACAGGTGCATCTTCTACAAATCTGTCTTCGGAAGATTTCTGAGATTCTTTCTCTTCTTTGAGCATGTCAATGAAGCTCATCGTACGACTGCGATCGGTAGATGGTGTCATCTCCGCATACAGTTCTTTCTCGTCTATCGCCCCAGTCTTAGACCATGGGGATCTGACATCCGGAACTTCCTTCTTCAATGGCTCATCTATGACATTGCTCCAGTCAAAAGTGACCTTATTCTTCTTAGGTGTCAGAATCGGTTTCTCGTCAGCTTCTTTGTGTGGAACTTCTGAGACTACTTTCTCAGGTATCGGTTTGACCTCTTGCTTGACGGGCTCCTCATTTTCAATTTTTGCTCCGCATACGCTGCAAAAATTCGCTCCTGCTTGAAGCTTACTACCGCAATTACTACAGAACACCTCATACCTCCATATACTCGTCCAGGTCGGACTTCATTTAATTTGAAATTGTCAAAATTATTTTTATACTTATTCATTAGAATACTACTACATTAACGCTTGTATTTCAATAATTTGACACAATTTATTGTTAAACTATTGCCATTTTTTAGTATTAAATACTTATTTTTTGTAATTTTAATATTGACTTAGTCTGCCTCCAATGATAACATACACAGGCGTTATATTTAGAGAGAAATTTTTGGACGATTAGCTCAGCTGGCAGAGCACCTGACTCTTAATCAGGGTGTCCAGGGTTCGAACCCCTGATCGTCCACCATTCAAAACACTGCAATCTCAATGGTTGCGGTGTTTTTTTATGCCTAATACGGCTTAGTCTATTCAAGTCTTTATGCATGATTTCACCGTAATTTCACGGAATTTCGCAATAAACTTGTTAGTAGAAATCTCCATAACGTTCTTTTTGATCAACGAAAAAAGCCGAGATTCCTCCCGGCTTACCAGCTAATATGTTTCAATTAAAAAATATTTAGGAATTTAGGCTATTTTTTGCCTTGAACAGCTATAGTTTATTCTTTCTAAGTCTTTTAAAGCTAAAGTTTGCCTTACCTTCTTTCGCTCTCTACGAGTTTTTTGACAAATTCTGTTGTCGGATTGTTCAGTAGTTCCTCAGGTTTGGCATATTGGTGTATTGTGCCTTGGTCCATTACCAGCACCTTCGTGCCTAGTCTCAATGCCTCGGAAATGTCATGGGTCACAAATAGGACTGTGATTCCTGTCTTCTCGT
>CAYFWG010000050.1:7820-9086 GCA_964346775.1 uncultured Mogibacterium sp. | reverse complement strand
TTACGCCTTACCTGATTTCCAATCAGGCTCCTTAGCCACTCGGTCAATCCTCCATGACTAATGCTCAGCTGTGCCATCGGCACTTCTCGCCACATATTAAATTGTGTTTTCGCACTTCGATATACTAACATAGCAAAACAGGAAATGCAAGATGGAAAAGCCTTGGATTAGTGTTACAATAATATAAAATAAAACCTTGTATTATTAAATATAGGAGAAAAATATGAAAGTAGAAGAACGTCTATTAAACTATGTAAGTTTTATGACACCGAGCGATGAGAACTCGGATACAATTCCTTCGAGTGATTGCCAATTTGTTCTGGCAAAAGCTCTCGTAGAAGAGATGAGAAATATAGGCATCGAGGATGCTGAAGTTGATGACAAGTGTTATGTATATGGACACCTCAAAGCGACCGAAGGTTGCGAGAATGTTACGCCTATCGGTTTCATCTCTCACATGGATACAGTTTCGGACTTCTGTGACCATTCAGCGAAGCCAATAATACACGAGAACTACGACGGAAAAGCTTTGACTTTGGGCGAGACCGAACTGGTGCTGGATCCTGAGATTTTCCCACATCTTGAGAATCTCAAGGGAAGAACGCTTATCACTACCGATGGAACGACAATCCTCGGAGCTGATGACAAAGCGGGAATCGCCGAGATACTTACGGCAATGGAACAAATCATTCAGTCGGGGATGCCTCATGGACCGATCTCGATAGCTTTCACACCAGACGAGGAGATAGGAAGAGGAGCTCATGCCTTCGATGTTCCAAGATTTAACGCAAAATACGCATACACCTTGGATGGAGATGTTGAAGGAGGAATAGAATACGAAACATTTAATGCAGCAACAGCAAATCTATCCTTTGTCGGGAAGAACGTTCACCCAGGTTCTGCAAAGGGTACGATGATCAACGCTTCTATGGTTGCGATGGAGTTCGACGAGCTTCTGCCTAGAGCTGAAAGACCTGAATACACCGAGGGATATGAAGGCTACTACCACCTTACATATATTAAGGGTGAGGTCGGAGAAGCATCTTCGAGATATTTTATAAGAGACCACGATACCGCTAAGTTTGAGGCAAGGCAGGAAACAATGCGCCATGCTGTGAAGTATTTGAACGAGAAATACGGTGAAGGCACGGTAAATATAGATATTAGCCTCGGATATAAGAATATGGCAGAGATTATCAATCAGCATCCTGATACGATAGAGAAGGCCAAAGCCGCATGTGGCAAAGTCGGTATTGAACCTACAAT
>CAYFWG010000050.1:0-7794 GCA_964346775.1 uncultured Mogibacterium sp. | reverse complement strand
GGGTTTACCTTGTCCTAACCTTGGAACAGGCGGATATGCATTCCATGGTCCTTACGAACATATCACGATTGAAGGCATGAATATCGCTGTAGAAATAATAAAGGCTTTGATTTCCGAATATGCAGGTGAACAAAAGGCGTAGACGGAAATATAAGATCCGAGAACGAGAAAATGGAAGGTGGGATGAAAATGAATCAAAATGTGTTTAAACGCAACGAGCTTCTCGCGCATAAGGTTATCAAGGGCCTTGAGTCGAGAAATATGAACGGATACTATGCGGCAGATAGAAGTGAAGCTCTCAAAATCGCACTTGAGCAAATTCCAGAAGGAAGTGTAATTACGATGGGCGGATCTGTAAGCGCTCATGAGATCGGTCTTGTGGATGCGGTCAAAGAGGGAAACTACAATTTTGTCGATAGAGATGCCGCCGAGGACAGACGAAAAGCAATGCTCGAAGCCTTTGACGCAGATGTATTTCTTTCGAGTGCAAATGCTATCACCGAAGACGGAGTACTTGTGAATATCGACGGATTTGCCAACAGGGTGTCGGCAATAGCTTTCGGTCCGAAAAAAGTTCTCTTTATTGTCGGAATGAATAAGGTCTGTAACGATATTGACGATGCGGTGAATAGGGCAAGAAATGTTGCAGCAACTACAAACGCACAGCGCTTTGATATTTCTACACCTTGCACAAAGACAGGTGCATGTTCAGATTGCAAGAGCATAGAGACGATTTGTTGCCAGTTTTTGATCACCAGGTTTTCAAGGGAGAAGGAAAGAATTCATGTCATCCTCGTTAACGATAACTTGGGATTTTAATGAAAGGATATGAAAATGTCAGCTGAAATTAATACAAAAGAAAATAGGATTAGTGAGCTTACAAGCGAAGATATTGCGATTCAGTTCGAACCGGAAAAAAATCGAGTCGCCGCATATCACGGAAAACTCGAAGTTGGAAGATTAACATACGAAATCGAAGACTCTTCGTGGGTTGTCGATCATACTTTCGTGTACAAGAAGTACAGGGGCTTGCAAATTGCTAGAAGACTCGTGGATGAAGTCGTTAAGAGGGCGGAAGAAGAAGGTGTTACCATCGTTCCAGTTTGCCCATATGTCAAGAAAGTCCTAGAGAAAAAAGACGATCAGCCTAAATAGGCTGATCTATATCCTTAATCGCTTCAAATAACTTCGGGAATTCGTCAATTTTAGGTAGTCTTATGCGGACAAAGGACTTATCCAGTCCGTTAAAGCAATCGCCCGACACGCAGAGCACGCCTCTATCGTAGAGCATCTGCTTCAGATCTACGGTTCTGTCCTTGTGGTACAGAACGCAGAGGGAAACCGTGTCACAGGTCTCGGCCATTTTAAGATTGTTGCCTATGACTGCACGAATCTCCCGTTTTTGTTTGGCAAAATCCGCGATATTGCTCCAGATGTGGTGGGAGTGCATGAGAGCCGCACCTGCGAGATCTCTTGCGAACTCGTTGACCATATATGGATTTCTTAGCTTTCTCATGCAAGCTATTACAGGTTTTGCGGCTATAATATATCCGATTCTAAGGCCTGCAAGTCCGAAGCCCTTGGACATTGTACGCACCATAATAAGGTTCTCGTATTTCTCAAGATATTTGATAGCTGAATTCTCATTCGCCATAAGGTCGCCGTAGGCTTCGTCGATAACGACTGCGATTCCAAGTGGCTCGGCTTTCTTTATAATATGTTCTATTACATCGCAGTTAATGACCTGGCCAGTCGGATTGTTGGGATTGTCTATGTATATCATGCTCAGGTCTTCGCCATCCCTGTCGATTCTATCCAGGATTTCCTGTGTGTCGATTTTGTAGTTGTTTTCTCTCTTCATCGCAACGGCATCGTATATCATTCCGTTGAGTTTCAGATTGGCTTCCTGGTCGGAAAATTGGGGCTTTATTCCGAGGACTTTGGCACCTTTTTCTGCAAAAAGATTGTTTATTGTATAGAGGGCAGAAATACTTCCGTCGGTAATCATGAGATTTTCCGGCTCGAGGTCGACCTGACCCTTGAAATATTCCTTGAGTCCATCAAAAATTGCCGTACTGTGAGGATATGGTCCGAGTCTGCTAAGGTCGAAAGCCCTCGCTTCCTCAAGTAGTTCAGGTGGGAAACCGTAAGGGTTACAGCCCTCAAAACAATCGACACCGCCCTCGGGAAGATCGATATGATCCGAAGCGTAAGAAACTTTGTCCAAGGTTTTGAGTTCTTCTCTGACTTTAAGTTTATTTAATTTCTTCATATCATCCTCCAGTATGTTATTATTGTTGTAGCAATATCTTGTGTGTTTTTAATAAAGAATCATTTTATCACAAGTGTTGATTGTGCGCAATCTTGATATTTAAATTATGCGCAATACATAATGTTCATATTATTGTACATTATGTGGTAGAATCTTCAAATTTTAAACACATAAGGGTAAAGGTTGTAGTCTATAATGGTAGTATAGATTGAGTTCAATCTATACATCAGACTAAAATTCCGAAAAACGTTAAAAAGATAACAATGGGAGGAAAGTAATATGGACATGAAATTTTTCAAATGTAAACACTGCGGACAGATGATTGCAATGGTTAAAGAAACAGGCGTTCCTATCATTTGCTGCGGAGAGCCTATGGAAGAAATAGTAGCAGGCACAACAGATGCAGCTCAGGAAAAACACGTACCTGTATACACAGTTGAAGACAACAAAGTATCCGTTAAGGTTGGAGAAGTTGAACATCCTATGACAGAAGAGCACTATATTGAATGGATCGCTCTCAAGACTAAATTTGGTCGTCAGAGAAAAGTTCTTAACCCTGGAGACAAACCAGAAGTATGTTTCCGCATCTGTGACGGAGATGAGGTAGAAGAAGTATATGCATACTGCAACCTCCACTCACTTTGGAAGGCATAAGTTAATTAGACAAGATGTTTGATGTTGACACTTTAGTCAAATAATAAGAACTAATAAGCAAAATGCGGCATATAGAATTATTTGTGCCGCATTTTGTCTATGTAACAGACTATACTAATATATTTAAAGGGAAAATATGGAATACGTACTTACCTTCATAGAAGGAATCATATCTTTTATATCACCATGCATGTTGCCGCTTTTGCCGGTGTTTCTTTCTTTTTTTGCTGCCAGCGAGAAACCTGGTGACAACAGAAGAAACACTATCTTTAATGCGGTTGCATTCGTGCTCGGGTTCACTGTAGTTTTCACTTTGCTCGGTGTATTTGCAGGCACGGCAGGTCAATTCCTGAACAATCACAGCACTGTAGTCAATATAGTCTGCGGAGCGATCGTCGTAATTTTGGGACTTGCATATCTTGGTGTAATACCTTTGAACTTCCTCAAAGGCATAAGTGGGAAATACAAGGCAGATAATGTTTTGTCGGCCTTTTTATTCGGAATTATATATTCTGTCAGCCTTACTCCGTGCGTGGGAGCATTTCTCGGCTCGGCTCTAATGCTGGCGGCAACAACAGGGGGAGCATTTAAAGGATTTACTCTTTTGCTTGTTTACTCCCTCGGACTCGGTATACCTTTTATTCTATCCGCAATTATTATCGACAAAACCAAAGAAGCTTTTGATTTTATCAAGAAGCACTACGACTTGATAAACAAAATCTCGGGAATCTTCCTGATCGTAGTCGGTCTGTTGATGATGGCGGGTTTGCTTAATAAGATGATGGCAATGTTTGCGTGAGGTGATTATGAACAACAAGAAAAAACTTATATTATTATTAGTTGTAGTGGTAGTCTTTTTCGGAGTCGTATATACGGCATATAATTCGATGTCTGACAAATACAAAGACGAGCAGGTACAGAACAATATTGAGAAAGAAGATTCAAGTAAGGACAGCGAGCTCAAAGCTCCAGATTTCTCGGTCGTAGATCGTAACGGAGAGACAGTGAAAATGTCGGATCTTGCAGGAAAACCTATGGTTATCAACTTCTGGGCATCCTGGTGTGGTCCATGCCAAAGCGAGCTTCCTGATTTCGAGGAAGTATACAAAGAACGCGGAGACGATGTCGTATTCATGATGGTGAATCTGACTGACGGCGGAAGAGAAACTGTCGATAAGGTAGAGAAATTCATTGGACAGAATGGATATACTTTCCCAGTTTACTTTGACACGAAATTCGAGGGTTCTAAGGCATATGGAGTAAGCTCGATACCGGTAACATATTTTGTAGATAAGAAGGGAAATCTCAAAGAATCCCATATGGGAAGCATGGACAAAAGAACTTTAGAAACTTATCTTGATTCTTTGATGAATAATAAGTAAAATAATAGTGTGAGGGCATATATCGAAACATTGATATTATCCTTTACAGAATTGTTACTCAGTTCTAAAGTTATGACCATATAAGGAGATAGAAACGATGAAATTATCTGAAGATATTCGCTATGTAGGCGTGAACGATCACGTGTTGGATTTATTCGAAGGACACTACATAGTTCCTGACGGAATGGCATACAATTCATATGTGATAATGGATGAGAAAATCGCAGTTATAGACTCGGTAGATGCCGGTTTTACTCAGGAGTGGATTAATAAAATTCGAGAATGCCTCGGAGACAGAAAACCTGAATATCTTGTAGTTCAGCATATGGAACCAGATCATTCGGGAAGTCTTACCGCATTCATGGAAGAGTTCAAGGAAACAACCGTCGTTGCGTCGGGAAAAGCCTTTACGATGATGAAGAACTTTTTCGGAGACGATTATAGCGACAGGAGAATAGTTGCTTGTGAAGGCTCGGAACTGGTTCTCGGAGAACATGTACTTAAATTCATATGCGCACCGATGGTACACTGGCCAGAAGTAATAGTGACCTACGATTGCAAGGATAAAATTCTCTTCTCGGCAGACGCATTCGGCAAATTTGGGGCTCTCGATTTAGAGGACGATGACTGGGAATGTGAAGCGAGACGCTACTATTTCGGTATCGTCGGAAAATATGGAATGCAGGTTCAGAATTTGCTTAAGAAACTTGCAAACTATCCGATCGAAGCAATTTATCCTCTGCACGGATCTATGCTGACGGAGAACGTAGAGCACTATATAGGACTTTACGATATCTGGTCTTCGTACGAAGTTGAAACAGAAGGCGTGACAATAGCATACACATCGGTATACGGTAATACCAAGAAGGCAGTCAACCTTCTGGCTGATAAGCTAAGAAGCAGGGGATGCGAGGTATCGGTACTCGACCTTGCGCGTGACGATATGGCTGAAGCTGTAGAGGACGCATTCAGATACGGAAAGCTCGTTTTGGCAACGACCACATTTAATAACGACATCTTCCCGTATATGAGAGAGTTTATCGAGTCTCTCAAGGAGAGAAATTATCAGAAGAGAACTATCGGACTTATCGAGAACGGTTCATGGGCACCGACAGCAGCCAAGACTATGCGTGGGATGCTAGAAGGATGCAAGGGACTCGAGTTTACAGAAACGACAGTAAAAATAGTTTCCGCTTTGAACGAGGAAAGTATGGCACAGCTGGAATGTCTCGCAGATGAGCTTTGCCCAAGATAGTTGATAGGATAGTTAATAGGTAGAACCCAGTTTAACAAAAGTGATTCGAATATAGTAAGAAAAATATTAAAAATTATTTCAAGAAGAAAGGAAACGGTAAAATTATGGCTAATAAGTACGCAGGAACACAGACAGAAAAGAATTTGCACGAAGCATTTGCAGGTGAATCACAGGCAAGAAATAAGTACACATACTTTGCTTCAAAGGCAAAGAAGGAAGGTTTTGAGCAGATTTCAGCACTCTTCCTGAAGACAGCAGACAATGAGAAAGAGCACGCTAAGCTTTGGTTCAAGGAACTCGATGGAATCAGCGATACAGCTGCAAACCTACTCGACGCTGCACAGGGCGAAAACTATGAGTGGACTGACATGTACAAGGGATTTGCTGACACAGCAGAAGAAGAAGGATTCCCTGAACTTGCTGCAAAATTCCGTCTCGTAGCTTTGATCGAAAAGCATCACGAAGAACGTTACAGAGCACTTCTCCACAATGTAGAAGCTAAGGAAGTATTCGCAAAGAGCGAAATCAAGGTATGGGAATGCCGCAACTGTGGACATCTCATAAAAGGAGAAAAAGCACCAGAAATCTGCCCTACATGTGCACATCCACAGGCATACTTCGAACTTAACTGTGAAAACTATTAATAGAATCTTAGCTATTTAATAAACTTATCAATAGCGTTATTAAGTTCATCGAGTGCATCGTAGTCACCGTCGTTTACGGAGTCTACGATGCACGTTTTTAGATGTTCTTTAATAATAACTCGGCTAACGGATTTGATAGCCGATTCAATTGCTGACAGCTGGAGGAGGATTTCCGAACAATCTCTTTCGGATTCGACCATCTTGCGTGTCGCTTCCATATGGCCTAGGATACGGGACATTCTGTTGAGAACCGATCTTTGGTGTTCGGGAGAATGCGAATGTCCGTGACCGTGAGCATGCTCATGGGCGTGGCTGTGTTCATGAGTATGCTCTTGAGTGTGGTCGTGGCTATGTTCTTGGGCATCCTCATGGGTGTGATTTTTGATATTGCTATTATTATCTTTCATCGTAAATCTCCTAAATATATAAGATATCGTTATCGATATTAGTATAGAACATTTCTTTGCCTTTTTCGAAGTCTCGAGTAATACTCAGAATCCACATCAGTTTCGCGAAAGCGGATTCAGCTGTCATATCGTGTGCTTCCAGAACCGGAAGGGAATTCTTAACGATATTGCCTGTCTTATATACGGTCAAATCGCTTCCTTCATTAGGAACCTGTGTCGTCATGACTATAAGCTTGCCGCTTGTGGCGGCTTTTTTAATTAGGTTGTAATAGTCTGAGTATTCGGGTAGGCCGCCAGTTCCGAAGCTCTCGACAACCAGGCCGTCGTATTTTTCTGTTATATACTCAAGGACTTCATCTTCTAATCCAGGCACGAGTTTGATGAGTCCGACGTTGGTATTGAGGCTTTGGGCAAATGAGGGGAGAGCTGAGGCCGAGTCGGGAATATATCTGATTATTCTATTGGCCTGGACTTCGGCAACAGAAGGGAAGTTGACCGACTCGAAAGCGGCAAAGCTCCTTGTGTAATTCTTCCTTGCTCTGGTTCCTGAAATTACTCGACCGGCAAAAACTATTCTGACTCCTGCACTTTCATCACTACATGCGTAGGTGAAAGCGTCTGTGATATTGCGATTTACGTCTGTCTGAGCTGATCCGTAAGGTTGCTGTGCACCTGTCAGTATGATGGGTTTCGGTGAATTCTGAATCATATAGCTCAGACCTGCTGCTGTATAAGCCATGGTATCAGTTCCGTGGGTGATTACAAAGCCGTCGTATTTATCGTAATTATCTTTGATAGTATTTGCGACTTCAATCCAGTGGGACGGCGTTATATTTGTGCTGTCGAGGTTGCAAACTTGAATGCTGTCTGTTTCGCACATTGTTTTGATTGCCGTTACTTTTTGAATCAATTCCTTGGATGTTATGCCAGGAACGTAGCCGTCCTCAGATAGTACTGCTACAATTGTTCCGCCTGTTCCTATATGTAAAATTCTTTTCATTTTTCTTCTCGTTTTTCTTCCGCTTTTGAGTCCAAAGGGTCAGTGAGTTATAGTATTGTGCCTCCACCGAGAACATAGTTTCCGGATTCGGTGTCGTAAAAGACGACAGACTGACCCGGGGTGATGGCACGCTGAGGCTCGTCGAAGACGACCTCCGCCTCGCCGCCTTCCAGCAGTGTG
>CAYFWG010000049.1:1618-9121 GCA_964346775.1 uncultured Mogibacterium sp. | reverse complement strand
AAAATAGGGGAGACCAAAACGAGATTGAATTCGTCCAGACGAACCACGAGGGAGAAATTGTAGACCACATACAGCGGGCTTATTTTGAAGGCTTTGACGGTCTCGTAATAAATCCTGCAGCATATGCTCATACAAGCATTGCAATAAGAGACTCTATAAAAGCAACCTCTCTTCCTACAGTCGAAGTTCATATATCCGACGTGAAAGAAAGAGAGGATTTCAGAAAGCATTCATATATAAGCGATGTTTCGATTGCTGTCGTATCCGGTAAAGGATTCGACGGATACCTGGAAGCAATCGACATATTAGGGGTTACTGAATAAGGCTGTTTCACCGAGCAGTATTTCGGGTTTGAGCAGAGGATGTTTAAAAAGGATGTATGAAAAGCTTATACAAGAACATCTCCATTCATTCCTTCAGGAACTTCAAGACCCATCATAGTAAGCAGGGTAGGCGCGATATCGGCGAGCTTACCCGTTTTTTTATTGAAAGGCATAGGCTCCTTGCATATATGGCAAAGAGGAACCTTGGAAGTCGAGTGCATAGTGACGGGTTTGCCATTTTCATCGGTCATGAAGTCGGCATTACCGTGATCGGCAGTCAGAAGAATCTGACCATCTTTGGCGAGAATCGCTTCAGCAATTTGTCCGACAAGTCCGTCGAGGACTTCGATTGCTGTTACGGCAGCCTTAAACACTCCTGTATGACCTACCATGTCGGGATTTGCAAAGTTCAGTATATATAGGTCGTACTTATCTTCTTTGATTTTTTCTATAACCGTCCGAGTTACCTCTGGAGCACTCATCTCTGGTTGAAGGTCGTATGTTGCGACCTTTGGCGAATTGATAAGTATCCTATCTTCGTTTTTGTTCGGCGTCTCGACACCTCCGTTGAAGAAGAATGTAACATGCGCGTATTTTTCGGTCTCGGCAATACGAAGCTGCTTTAATCCAAGGTCTGCTATAGTCTTGCCGAGGGTCGGATCGACGACATCTGGAGGGAAGGCAACGAGCACATTCGGCATGGTAGCATCGTACTCAGCCATGCAGACATAACAGAGGTTTTTAAGAATAACTTTTCTGTCAAATCCTTTGAAGTCTGGGTCGACGAGGGCTCTGGTGATTTCCCTAGCTCTATCTGGTCTGAAGTTTATAAAGATAACCGAGTCTCCATCTTTGATCGGAGAATTGTTAATAATCGTAGGCAGAACGAATTCATCGCTTTCGTCCTTTGCATAGGATTGATCGATTGCAGATTGGCAATCAGCTGCCTCCAAGCCTTCACCGAGAGTCAATGCATCGTATGCCTTAGAGAGTCTTTCCCATCTATTATCTCTATCCATGGCATAGAATCGCCCAGAAATAACGCCTATTTTGCCAAGTCCGATTTCCTTCATATATTCTTCAAGAGGCCTTAGATATTCCATAGCACTCTTAGGCGCTACATCGCGACCATCGAGAAAACAATGGACGACCACATCTTGGATATTTCTTTGATGTGCCATTTCAAGTACAGCTTTCAGATGATCAAAATGGCTGTGCACACCTCCGTCTGAAACGAGACCCATTATGTGAAGGGTGTGGCCCTCGCTCGCATTATCCATCGCTTTGATGAGGGCTTCGTTTTCAAAGAAAGAGCCCGCTTTGATTGAACGTGTAATCTTCAGAAGATTCTGGTAAATGACATTTCCAGCTCCAATATTCAGGTGCCCGACTTCTGAGTTCCCCATCTGACCGGCAGGTAGGCCAACAGATTCACCGCTTGCCTCTATGGTAATAAAAGGATATTCGGCAAAGAATTTATCCAGATTGGGTTTTCTTGCTGTGGCAATCGCATTTCCTTCCGTTTCTTCTCTTATACCGTAACCGTCCAAAATCATAAGCATGGTTGGTCTGTGTTTCATCTTCTACCTCCGCGATAAATGATCAGTAATATTTACCACATAATTATAGCACAGAGGCGGGACGTATGGAGTTTTGCACGGACAGAATGTATAATAAATAATGTATAAAAAGGAGATTCATATGGCTGTTAAATTCACAGACGAACAATCACTTGCAATTAATACACTCGATAAATCCGTTCTTGTTTCCGCAGCGGCAGGCTCGGGCAAAACGGCTGTTTTGATAGAAAGAATAATCAAGATCATCATCGAGGACAAAGCGAATGTCGACGAGATGCTTGTCGTTACATTTACCAAGGCGGCGGCAGCAGAGATGAGGATGAAGCTGTCGAGGGCGATCAAGAAGAGGATGATTGAACATCCAGAAGAACGCGAAAGATTGAAAGACCAGCTCGGCAGGATTTATAGAGCATATATATCTACTTTTGACAGTTTTGCAGTAAGAGTAATAAGAGAATTCTTCTATTTTATGGATATAGAGCCGAGCTTCAAGGCCTGTGACGAGATACAAAGCACCATGCTTCAAAGAGAAGCTGTCGACGAACTCTTTGAGCGGGGTTTCGAAGAAGATGACTTCATAGACGGTGGGGGTTTTAGAGAATTCCTTAGACTTTACAGTGAAGAAAGAAATGACAATACCTTCAAAGACAATCTGATGCGAGCTTATTCAAAGCTGAGGACTATGCCTGAATATTTTGAGTGGGCATATGAAAAAACCGAGAATCTAAAGGTTACAAAAGACAATTTCAATGATTCCATTCTCTGCGATATGATCGCCGAGGATGCTCGCGAAACGATGTCTCAGGCACTGGGTGCTACATTAGAGATCGAGAAAATAATGTCCTCAGTAGGACTCGAAGAGATGTTTTATTCCAAGCTTGAGCCTGAAATAAAAGCTATGGAAGAATTAGGCAGGCTGGCTGAAGCGGGGGAGATAGAAGAATTTATATCTCTTATAAATGATATAAAATTTGAGACTTTACGACCAAAAACTCCAGACAAAGAAGTCTGGAACACTATAAAAGACGAGCTTAAGAAGCTTCGAGATGCATACAAAGAGCTCATCAAGAAGTGGAAAATCCGCTACACTGTGCCCGATTTGGAAACTCGTCTTAAGGAAATGAATGAAACCTACAGGTATACGGTATATTATCTCAAACTGCTCGAGGAATTCGAGAAGATATACGATGCAAAGAAGTCTGAAATGAAATTACTCGACTTTGCAGATATGGAGCATATAGCGGTCAAAATCCTCAAAAACGAAGAGGCTGCAAGTACGCTGAAGAGGAGATTTAAATACATATTCGTAGACGAATACCAGGACACAAACAATATACAGGAGTATCTGATATCTAAGATTGCAAAAGACGACAATGTGTTCAAGGTAGGTGATGTCAAACAGAGCATATACAAATTTAGACAGGCGGAGCCTGCAATCTTTGAGAGAGTCTATAGAGAATATTCGGACGACAAGAGGGAAGAATCTGTCGCGATAGACCTCAACAAGAATTTCCGAAGCAATAGCGGAACCATAGATTATATTAATACAGTATTCGAGAGCATAATGGAGGGCTATGACGATAGAGCAAGGCTCAATGTCGGATGCATTTGCCCTGAAGAGCACGATTTAGTCCCAGAAGTACATATTTTGTGCGATGAGAAGTCGGAAACCGGGACGGAAGGACAACCGAATGATGAAGGAGAATTTTCTTATCCTGGAGGAGTAGATGAAGAGGTGAAGGATCTTAGCAAGGAAGAGGCGGAAGCTGCTTATGTAGCCGACCTTGTCAAGAACCTCATAGGGAAAGACTTCTACGATACGGATAAGAATATTCTAAGACCAGTTGAAGCCAGAGACATAGTTATACTCATGAGGGCCGTCAAGGTTAAGGGCGATATAGTTTCGAGAGCCTTGAGGTCTCAAGGCATAAATTCTCATATTGAAGAAACGGATGATTATTTCGATGCAGTCGAGATAGAAATTGCACTGTCTCTACTTACATGCATCGATAATATGAAGAGGGATATTCCTTTGATTGCCGTTCTTCACTCGGAAATATTCGGCTGGACTCCGACTCAGCTTGCTATAGCGAGAACGGATCATATGAAATACCTTTCGGAATCAGGAGATAGAAGAAGAGCACCGTTTTGGGAAGTTATATTGTGGTATGCAGACCAAGGACCTGATGAAGAGATTAGGGAAGCGGCATGCTTTGCCGTAACAAAGATCAAAGAATGGCGGACTCTTTCGAACATGATGACGGTTGAAGATTTTATCTGGAAGGTTTTAATCGATTCTGGATATTATCATATAGTCGGAGCGATGTACGGCGGTGGCAAGCGTCAAGCCAATCTTCGTATACTTGTCGATAGAGCAAGAAAATACAGCGAAGATACGGTTGCATCTCTTAGTTCTTTCATATCCTTTCTCGATGTCATGAGAAAAAAGAAAATAAGAAACGGACAGGCGAGCATGGTCAGCAAGGAAGATGATGTCGTCAGAATTGAAACCATACATAAGAGCAAAGGTTTGGAATATCCTTTCGTAATAGTCGCGTCGATGGGTACGGACCTGAAATCAGACAATCTCAGCAAGGAGCTTTCCTTCGATTCTGAGATCGGTATCGGGATGCCTTTTGTAGATCCAAGCAGAAGATTCTGGAGGTCGACATTAATTCAAAGGGCTATACATTACAAGGGAAGAAAAGAAAATTTCAAGGAAGAGCTGAGGGTTCTTTACGTCGCCATGACAAGGGCAAGAAATAAGCTCATCTTGGTCGGAACGGTCAAAAGCGAAGCGAAGTTGATGGAATATACTCCAAATCCGAAGAATTATTTCAGGATAATGAAGGAAGTTCTCAAAACAAAGCAGAATAAATACTATATAAGACCTCTCGTGAGGAAAGATGAGAAGTCTTATGGAACAGGAGTTAAGGATATCATCAACTCAAGGAGAAAAACTCTCACCGAGACAGGCAAGAGCTTCTATGATGAAATCGACAGAAGATTAAGCTATAGATATCCGTATTCAGATGCTTTGAGCAAGAGGCTCAAATATTCGGTAAGCGAGCTGAGGCTCGAGACATTGAAGGTGGAGAAGAAAGAGAATGTCTTATCTTCGGGAAGGAAGAAAAGTGTAAGTGCTGCCGACATCGGAACTGCATACCATAGAATAATGGATTTCCTTGACTTCGAGAAAACCGTAAATGAAAAAGGCGAGATAGATCGAGAATATATCGAGAGCAGTGCGGATTATCTCCTCGAAAATAATGCGATACAAGAAGATGTTTTCAAGGAAGTCGACATCGCAATGATATGTAATTTCTTCGAAGGTGAGCTCGGGAAAAGAGCAGTAGCTGCTGCCAAAGAGGGAAGTCTGATTAAAGAAAAACCTTTCACGCTCAAGGTAGATAGGGACGGTGAAGAGATCCTCGTACAGGGAGTTATAGATTGCTGCTTCGAAGAAGATGGCAAAATGATACTGATAGACTATAAGTCGAGTTATATCAGAATGAACCGTGTTCAGGAAGAAATCGAAAGAATCAGGACGGAATACAAGCTTCAGGTAGAACTGTATTCCAAAGCGGTAAAAGAGGGAACTGGACTTTCGGTGAGCGAGGCGTACCTGTATATGTTCAGTTTGAACAAAGCGATAGAGGTGGAAATCGACAGATAGTCACTCGAATAATTATGAAATCGACCATTAGATATTCGAGTAAATTTAATAGCCAAAACGCCTATACGATATCCGCTTTTCTGAAAAGCCTTGCGGAAATAATAAATAAGACGAGCCCGACGATTATAAAGCTGATATTAATCAGATAAAAATTCAAATCAGGCTCGTTTATTTTATACTCATAAAACCAGCTGAAAAGGGAAAACTTTCTCAAATTGCTCTCAAAAAGATCCATAATAACAGGCCACAAATATAAGAATAAAATGATAATCAGGCCGATCTTATCTCCCTTGGAAGGATTAACAATAGCAAGAAAAAATCCCAGACCAAGCATGAGTATATGGGTCGATAAGAGGATAAACATGGCGTGAATCAGGTAGTCTTCTTCGAATTTATCAGAGTAATACAATTGACTGACCGTAAGAATCGTATCTATAAACAAGATGATAATCAGCCCACTTAGCCACTTTCCCGCCATATACTTTCCTCTACTTATAGGACGAGTCAGAATAAAGTCCGTAGTCTTATCGGCCTGCTCGCGACCTGCAAGATTGATGCCCAGATAAAGACCTTGCAAACTTATCATTACCAGACCGTACAAAAGAAGCATGGCATAGTAGCTGCCAAAGTCGGACAGATCCATGTTGTTCATCCCGAAGACGCTTTTGAGAATTGTCGGAAAAGAGTCCATAAACTGGTTCATAACATCTCCGCTAAGCTCGAATGCCTGATATTCAGTGAAGCCCGCGATGAAAAAAGACACCAGTCCAGCTGTCCATATCAAAGTTGAAAGCCTATGCCTTTTCAATTCATGCTTTACTAAGTTCATAAGATATCTCTTTTCTGTTGATAAATGGCTGAGTAAATCCACAATGAAATCGATCCTAGGGAAATCAGAAGCAAGACCTTCATATTCAGGCCATCAGAAAGGATTTTATTCATATCCATCCATCCGAATGGTGAAAGATTTTGCACCCATTCTATATCGACCAGTCTTCCCATCATCAATATCATAAAAAATCCGAATACGATTCCAGAGCTTATGCCGAGGGTCTTTTTCAATTTAAGATGCTGTCCCAAAGTAAAGCCGAGGATGTAGAAAATTAAAGATAGGACAAGACCAGCTAAGAGCAGATCCGATACGGTTTCGGCATCGTTTTCGTTGAAGAATTTCATCAAGACGAAGACCGTTATAAGCATAAATCCGTTAAAAACCCCTACAAATACCAAGCCTACAAAGAATTTGTCGATGAAAATGGAAAATCTTCCGACCGGCTTACTATACAGGAAGTCGGACGAGCCAGTTGCGGATTCGTTGCTCATAAGGAAAAGACCCAAATTCATAGCATATATGCAAAGCGCTAACATGACATATGTGTAAACATAGGAGAAGAAACCTGCAAATGACATAAACAGGTCGATCTCAATTCCCATTGCAGTCAGCATTTCAGCTGGAAAATTCTCCAAAACAAGTTTAAATTCTTCGGCCTCTGTCTCAAAAGTAGGATAAAAACTCAAAAAAACCAAAAGTAAAACCAAGGTGCTTACCAAAGTTATGAGAAGGGATTTCATATTACGCCCGAATTCAAACAATAAATGTCTACTCATTCTATTTCTCCCGATAATACTGCAGGAAGATTTCATCCAAGCTCGGATCTTCAATCAGAATATTTTCAACCCTGTATTCTCCTAGAATTTGAATAAGATCGTTAACCTCTCCCTGATAGTAATATGAGTGGGTATGCCCCAAGCTTTCCTTGAGATTGAGCCTGCTATCGATTTGACTCAAGACTTCGGCAGAAGCCGTAAGATGAACAACCTTGTAATTGTATTGTGTCAAACTGCTGAGATCTTCGATCAAGCCGTCCTTAATCATTACTATCCTATTGCTAAGCCTTTTCACCTCGGTGAGGATATGAGAGGA
>CAYFWG010000049.1:0-1608 GCA_964346775.1 uncultured Mogibacterium sp. | reverse complement strand
GTCATCTTGGGGAAATTTAGTCTGTATGACTGCACCTCTTCTATTTTCTTCTTCAAGAATATTAAAGAAAATTTGTTGCATCAAAGGGTCTAAGCCTGATGTCGGCTCATCCAATATTATAAGCTCGGGACTGTGTAGCAGACCTTGAACAATTCCGACTTTTTTCTTATTCCCTAGCGACAGGTCTGCGATCTTTCTACTGGTATCGAGCTTAAGCTGATTACATAGGTCAATCATCTTGTCATCTGAAACCCCTGGATAGAAAGAACGGGAATAATTGAGAAGGTCGATTACCTTCATGTTGTCGTAATATGCGATTTCACTTGGGAGGTAGCCGATATTCTTCGCAATCTCGACATGGTCTCTTTGCGAGTCCAAACCGAATACTTCGATATTGCCAGAAGTCGGCTTCAGCAAATTCAAGATGCAACGAATAGTTGTCGATTTGCCCGCACCATTAGGACCGATAAAACCGAGAATTTCACCTTGATTGATGCTGAAAGAAACATCCTCAACGCCTCTTTGTTTCCCGTAATATTTCTTTAAATTATTAATCTTCAGTATTTCCATGTTTTTCCTCACACAAAGTTGTCGATACTACTGTTATTATATATAATTAAATGATAAATAAGCTATGAATTTATTTAAAGAGTTGGAATAGTGATTTATTGCAATAATGTTATCACCAAAAACGAAAGGAAACGGGATGAGAAAACTTATTACTTTGTCCTTAATAATTATGACAATATTAACTATAAGCCTAACAGGATGCAAAAAAAATGAGGCCACGTCCAGTTTGCCATATGAAGCAGTTCATCTGGGAGACGAAATGTTCGTAGTAACAAAAACAAACGACGAAAACGCAGAGAATCTCTACAAGGTTTTCGAGGCTGATTTCAAAGATGACCAGGAACTCGAAGTCGGAGAAACCTATGCGCTAAACTTTGAAGGATCAATCACTTCATTCGATCAAGAAGTATCTATTGTAGACGCAGAGAAACTAGCAGGAGACACCTCAACACATAATGCTGGCTTTGAATTGGCAGATCTGCTTACAAAGAATCAACCCAAGCAGACATATCTGATAGATGTCAGAACTCCATCAGAATTCGCATCAGGCCATGTTCCTAAGAGCATAAATATCCCAGTCGAAGAAATAAACGATCACTTAGATGCAATACCGGATAAAGAAAAAACTGTCCTAGTATATTGCCGTAGCGGTAATCGCTCAGCACAGGCGGCAAAAGCCCTAAGCGAACAGGGCTACAAGGTCATTTTCGACCTGGGCGGAATTTCCAATTATCAAGGTAGTCTGGAGAAAGGCGATAGGTAATAAAAGTAGATTTCCTAAGAGGATAGAAGATTTATTTATTTGAACAGGGTTCAATTTGTTTTTCTAATTTGCTACCCGACAAAGTAAGCCAAAGTATTCCACCTAAGATGGCTATCATTCCGACGATATCAGATGGAGAGAAATATTGTCCTAGCCACAAAGCGGAAGCGACAGTAGCAAGTATAGGTTCGCATAGGCCGTATATGCTTCCACGAACTGGGCCTACTATTGTAACGCCGTACAAGAATAAAGCGAAGGCTGCAACAGCTCCAGGG
>CAYFWG010000048.1:2902-9309 GCA_964346775.1 uncultured Mogibacterium sp. | reverse complement strand
GTCGTGAGAGAGGCGGTAATAGACCTTCTGAAAACATGCGGTCCATCTACGGGACTTTTTCATGAATTTGAAGAAAAGCTGGCTTCAAAAATCATCGAATCCGTTCCAAGTGTAGAAAAGTTCAGGATGCTCGGCTCGGGGACTGAAGCATGTATGGTCGCACTGAGAATAGCAAGGCTCAAGACAGGAAAGAAAAATATCCTAAAAATGGGTGGAGGCTATCACGGATGGTCCGACCAGCTCGCATACGGAATAAGAATACCGGGAACAAAAGGCTTATTGTCAAAAGGCGTCCCTGGCTTTGTATTTAAGCATACGGATGAATTCTTCCCAGGAGATCTCGAAGACCTCGAGAGGAAACTCAAGAAAAACAAATTATCAGGAGGAACTGCGGCTGTATTCATTGAAGCTGTAGGCCCTGAAAGCGGAACAAGACCTGTATCTAAAGCATTCGTAAGAGGGTGCGAGAGACTTGCGAGAGCCTATGGGGCATTACTTATATGTGATGAGGTTGTTACAGGTTTTAGAATCGGAATGAGCGGTGCTCAAGGATACTTCGGTATCGATCCCGACCTTACAATCTTTGGAAAGACAATAGCCGGAGGATATCCAGGAGCTGGTGGCGTCGGTGGACATAACGACTGTATGGCTCATCTTGGAGCTGGACTCGACTCTTCGGGAAAGAAGATAAAGAAGGCTTTGTGCGGAGGTACAGTTTCCGCTACACCTATATCCTGTATAGCTGGATATACAGCCATTTGCGAGATTGAGAAAAGAAATGCATGCGAAACTGCAGGCAGAATGGGAGATAGATTAACAAAGGGGCTACAGTCTCTTATTAAAAAACACGATCTTCCGTTTGTTGCATTTAATCAGGGCTCGATTTGCCATCTTGACAGTGTTGGAACCATGCACTTTGCGATCGATTGGACCAAACCATGGCAGGTTCCTAACATTCTCAAGCAAACAGGAAAGAGACAGGTTGAAATGGAGCATATCGGTGCAGCATATATGGCAGAGGGTATTGTGACTCTCGCTGGCTCCAGACTATACACAAGTGCTGCTTATACGGAGGAAATGATAGACGATGCCCTGACGAGATTCGATAGGGTGTTTGCTAATTGCGGGAAGTTGAAATAGGTGGAAATATGTATAGTGAAAAAGAAGCACGGGAACTCGTTATAGAAGCCGGGCATAAACTTCTTGAGAATAAGTTGATAGCAAGAACATGGGGAAATATATCCGCACGTATAAGCGAAGATTATTTCATTATTACACCGAGCGGTAAGGGATATGAAAATTTGAGAGAAGACGAGCTGGTAAAGGTAGCAATCAAGGATTGTTCATACGACGGGGATATTAAACCAAGTAGCGAAAAAGGTATTCATGCTTCGGTATATCAAATGAGAAGCGATGTAAATTTCATCATTCACACTCATCAATATTATGCATCTGCAATTTCTGCTGATAGAAGAGATACGAGTTTTTCCCCTTGCGTAGATTACGCGATTTCAGGCACAAAAAACCTCCGCAAAAATGTCAAAGAGAATATTAAACAAAATCCTCTGGCTTCGGTATTCCTGCTCTCAAATCACGGGACTTTAGTCCTTGGAAAGAGTTACGAAGAATCCTTTAAATTAGCTGAAGAACTTGAACTAAAATCTGAAGAACTCGTTAACAAAAGAGTGCCGAGTAGCGATGTTATAAGAAACGAGGAAATCGATTTAGGAAGAATCGAAACAGGATTCAGGTATTCGATAATTGAGCAGGATAGATACATAGAAGAATGTTGCCGAGCAGGAGTAGATTTAAGAGCTTATCTGGATGATTTTGCCCAAATAGTAGGTATCGATGCTAAGTGTTGCGATAACAATGCGAAAGAGATTAAAAAGGCTGCGAGAGGGAGAAATGCTGTCCTCGTAAAAGGTGTAGGAGCTATCTGTTATGCTGATACACTGGAGGATGCAGAAGCTATAGCTATGATAGTAAGCAAAAACTCTGCGGCTGCATGCTATGTCAGAAATGAAAAGCCACTAGGGAAACTCGATTCCTTACTACAAAGATATGTCTATTTAAATAAGTATTCCAAACAGAAAGACGCTTAGATTCAATACGGAGATCTCGTTTTGAAGTATGTTATGTAGATTGTAGGTTAAAATCATGAAATATATTCTGGCTTATGATATAGGGACGACTGGAGTCAAAACCTGTCTTTTTGAAGTAGAAAATACGATAAAGCTTATAGGTGCTGAATCAAGAACCTATAAGCTTTATATTCTCGAAAACGGTGGAGCTGAACAGGATGCTGAAGAATGGTGGAAGGCCATGGCGGAAAGCACAGGAGAGCTTTTAAGCAGGGTGGATATTTCCGCAGAAGAAATATCTGGAATATCGTTTTGCTCCCAGATGCAAGGCCTTGTCCTTGTAGACAAGGATGGGATACCTGTTCGTAGACCTATGAGCTACATGGATCAACGGGCGACAGCTGAAATAAAAAAAGGTATATCAAACGGGATTCAAATAGGTGGAGCCAATATATTTAAACTCATTCCAAGCCTTAGGATTTCAGGCGCTGTTTCAAGTAGCGTCAAAGACCCTGTATGGAAATATAAATGGGTAGAAGCAAATGAGCCTCTAAACTTTGCAAAAGCACATAAGTGGCTCGATGTTAAAGACTATCTAATATCACGCTGCACAGGTAAGTTCACTATGACTGAAGACTCGGCATTTGCAACACTTCTATATGACACAAGATCGGGCAAAGAAGGGTGGAGCGACAAAATATGCTCGATGTTCGGCGTCGATATGTACCACTTGCCTGAAATAATTAAATCGACTGACATGGTCGGAGGACTTGTTGAGAAAGCTGCGCACGATTTGGGGCTCAAAGAAGGGACACCTGTATTTGGCGGAGGAGGCGACTCTTCTCTTATCGGTATCGGATCTGGAGCAGTAGAAGTCGGAGATACCCATATTTACAGCGGTACATCTGGGTGGGTTATCACCGTTACAGATAGACAGATGGTTGATGTCACATCTATGATTGCTGCGATAACTGGTGCGATAAGTGGCAGATTTAATTATTTTTCTGAAATGGAAACTGCAGGAAAATGCCTTGAATGGGTAAAGGACCATCTGGCTTTAGATGAGATAGGCATATACATAAAGAAAGAAGGAATATCTTCGGAGTCGGATTATGAAATAAGGTATTCGAGTCTTTATTCCCATATGACAGATGTTATAAAAGATATCGAACCTGGCTCGGGAGGAGTTATCTTCACACCTTGGTTACACGGAAATAGATGTCCTTTTGAAGACCCAAATGCGAAGGGAATGTTCTTCGGTATCGGCCTTGAAACAGGGAAAACCGAATTAATCAAGGCAATTCTTGAAGGCGTCTTCTATCATATAAGGTGGATGCTTGAATGTCAGGACAGGAAACTGTCTACTTCAGATAGAATAAGATTTGTCGGTGGTGGGGCGCTATCTCCAGTTTCATGTCAAATCCTTGCTGATATTACAGGGCGAATTATTGAGACAGTAGATTCACCTCAGAATGTAGGTTCTGTAGGTGCCGCAGTTGTAACGTCGGTAGGCCTAGGAATAATACCGTCAATCGATTCTGCAAAGGACCTTATTCCTGTAACAGAAACCTATTATCCGAATGCGGCGAATCACATCATATACGAAAAATACTATAAAGTTTTCAAAAAACTCTATGCCTCTAATAAAAAACTATATAGGGATATAGCAAAATAGAGATATAGCAAAGAATTTTGAATAGAAATATCAATAATCGATTCTTTACTGAGCACAGAAACAGGAGAAAACTCATGTCCAAAGAGAATAAAGGAATTAACGCAAAAGTAGAAGCGGTAAGGTCTATTAAATTTATTTTGGTTAGTATTTCTGCGGGAATTGTTCAAATCGGCGTATTCACATTTATGAACGAGCTTACGGAGTTCAGATATTGGATATGCTATCTGACGGCTCTTATATGCTCTGTAATATGGTGCTTCACAATTAACAGAAGGTACACATTTCAATCGGCAAAAAATGTTCCCAAAGCAATGGCTATGGTTTTTGCCTTTTATATAGTATTCACACCTGCATCAACTCTTCTGGGTAATTATCTCGCAGAAACTTTGATGTGGAATGAATATGTAGTAACCGGTATTAATATGGCGTTGAATCTTTCTTTGGAATATCTATATGACACATTCATAGTTTATAGAAACGATATGGACAATAACGATATCGCGAAGCGCAAACAAAAACAGCCAGAGAATCCGACTGATTTTGAATGATAATCCATTAATGAAAGGAATTAAGTTTTATATTGAGTTTATTTAGAACAAATTTCTGTAAGAGCTTTAATTGCAGCATCTACATCTTCTTCTGTGTTAAAGTTTCCGAATGAAAATCTTATACTTCCAGTCGGGAATGTACCGAGCGTCATATGTGCGTGAGGTGCGCAATGCAGACCAACTCTCGTCTGTATTCCATACTCGAAATCAAGTCTAAATGCTGCATCTGCACAATCTACTTCTACAGTCTGAACGGAGACCACTCCAACACGATTTTCTGTACCGCGAAGGCCGATGACTTTAAGATATCCCTTTTCTTCAAGAGGGAAAACTCCATCGAGGAATCTTTGTGTCAAACCGAGTTCGTGATTGTATATAGTCTCCAAACCTCTTTCGTTAATCCATTTTAGAGATGCATGAAGACCGACTATACCAGGCAAGTTCATTGTTCCAGATTCGAATCTGTCGGGCATAAAGTCTGGGATTTCTTCTGTATGGCTTATTGATCCCGTACCTCCAGAAATAAGAGGCTCGATTTCTTTAATGAAATCTTCTTTGAGAAGGAAACCTCCCGTACCTTGAGGTCCGAGAAGGGACTTATGGCCTGTAAAACAAAGGGCATCTATATTCATGCTTTTCATGTCGATAGGAATAACTCCTGCTGTCTGAGCGGCATCCACGATAAACCTTAGTCCATGCTTTGCACATAAAGCACCAACTTCTTTTATTGGATTAATCGTACCGCAAACATTGCTTGCGTGAGTCATTACAATTGCAACCGTATTATCCTTTATCAATCCTTCAACAGCATCAAGGTCGAGTTCTCCAAATTCATTTCCTGGTATTCTTGAAAACTCCAAACCGCTTTTTTCCATCTGAACCAAAGGTCTCATAACGGCATTATGTTCCATACTTGAACAAAGAACATGGTCGCCTGGCTTAAGAAAACCCTTAAGTATAAAATTAAGAGACTCGGTTATATTCTTAGTGAAAATTACATTCTTGCAATCTGATCCTCCGAGCATATCTGAGAGCATTTCTCTTGTCTCAAAAACAGTTCCCTCGAGGTCATATGCTGTCTTATATCCACCTCTATTTATATTTGCACCTGATCCTACCATGTAATTATATACAGCATCAGCAACTTCCTTTGGCTTAGGAAAGGAGGTAGCACCGTTGTCTAAATAAATTTTGTCCATTTATACGCCTTTCTGTTGTTCAGAAGTAATTATAAGAAATCATCTTTAGATAATAATTAAGATAATCAAAAATATACTAAGTATCTTATATTATCATTCTAATCCAACATCTGACAGTAATGTATTGAAAATAACTATAATTGACCCTTTAACCTGAAAATGCTTATAATAAGTTGAAACAACGGGAGGAAAAGAAGAACATATGAAAAAGAACAAAAGAATAGGAGCCTTAGTAGATGAGCTGACAGCAAATCCGGGCAAATTATACGAATCCAAGCATTTTTGTGAAAAGTTTGATATTGCAAAATCGAGTCTTTCCGAAGATATCAAAATGGTTAACGATATTTTTTCCGAGAACGGTTCTGGCCATATAGAAAGTATTGCAGGTGTCGGAGGTGGAATTAAGTTTATACCAGGCATATCAAATAAAGACATCCTCTATTTGCAAAATGTTTTAATAGATAAATTGTCCGATCCTTCAAGAATACTCGGTGGGGGCTTTCTTTATACTGCAGATATTATGTACGACGGTCATTTTGTCAGAGATATGGCTAGGATATTCGTTGATAGATTTAGCAAATTAAATGCAGATTACGTTGTAACAGTTGAGACTAAGGGAATACCTCTTGCTGCACAGGTGGCATTTATGCTGAATTTGCCCCTTGTAGTTATAAGGCGCGAAGCTATGTATTCCGAAGGCTCTACAGTAAGCATCAACTACTTTTCCGGTTCGACCCAAAGCATAGCAAAGATGTCGATTTCAAAAAGAGCTGTCCGTCCTAATACAGAAGCGATTGTAATAGACGACTTTATGAAGGGCGGGGGAAGTATACAAGGTGTTAAAGACATACTTTCAGAATTTGACATCGAAGTTGTCGGCATCGGAATTGCCCTTGAGTCT
>CAYFWG010000048.1:0-2892 GCA_964346775.1 uncultured Mogibacterium sp. | reverse complement strand
CTAGAGAACCGATAAAGAAAAAAGTCAAAGAATATTCCTCAATCCTTGTTATAGATGAAATCGATGAAGAAAACAGAAAAATAAAAATTGGTCCGAGCGTGAATTTATTATAAGACATAAGAAAACTTCCTTAACCTTGAATTCTGTAGGCTTAATAACATATAATTAAATGGATATTAAACATGACAGGAGAGAAACCCTATGGTTAATTTTGATGAATATAAACGCATACATTGTCTGGGTATCGGCGGTATAGGTCTTTCGGCTGTTGCTGAGATACTCGCAGATAACGGACATATTGTAACCGGTACCGATATCAATGTGTCTGATGTTACAAGACATCTTGAGAGCAAGGGAATAAAGGTTTTTTATTCCCATGAGCCTGAGAACGTAGAAGGAGTAGATGCAATCGTATACTCTGCTGCGATTTCGGATGAGAATCCTGAGGTAATAAGAGCACATGAGCTTGGAATACCTCTTTTTTCTCGTGCTGAAATCCTGGGATTTTTAATGAATAATTATAATAATTCCATAGCCATATGCGGAACCCACGGTAAGACTACAGTTACTTCTATGACATCTCTAATTTTAAGAAATGCGAACTACAAACCGACAATTCTGGTAGGAGGAAATCTTCCAGAGATAAATGGAAATGTCGAAATAGGAGGAGATCAGTATTTCGTAACAGAAGCATGCGAATATATGGACAGCTTCCTCTATCTCAAACCGAGTATCGGAGTAATACTCAACATCGACTCGGACCACCTTGACTACTTCAAGGATATGGACCATATCGTTCAATCCTTTAGGACATTTGTCGATCAGATACCTGAAAATGGAATAATAATAGCTTATGGAGATAATCCTTTCGTCAAAGACATACTGAAGGATCACAAGAATAAGATTACATACGGTTATGGCGAAGGGAACGATTTCTATGCTGAGAATATAGTCTTTAATGAAGACGGATTTCCTACCTTTGATATATCAAGAAAGGGCAAAGTAATTACTCGACTCGAACTTTCTGTTCCAGGTGAACACAATGTCCTTAATTCAATGGCTGCCTTCGTTGCCGCTGCATATCTTAAGGTATATATTCCTACGATTGCAAGGACATTGAAAGAATACGGTGGAACGCATAGACGGTTCGATTTTGCGGGAACAACATCAGGCGGTGTAAAGATTATAGATGACTACGCACACCATCCTACCGAGATCAAAGCGACTCTCAGTGCAGCGAAGAATGTCAAACATAACAAGCTTTGGCTTGTGTTTCAACCACATACATATACTAGAACTAAAGCTCTATTTAATGAATTCATAGATGCCTTCGAGGATACAGATGTCCTCATTCTCACCGACATATATGCCGCACGAGAGAAGGATATTTACGATATATCTTCATACAAGCTTTCACAGGCAATTAAGGAGAAACATCCTGACAAACAGGTCTTTTACGTAAAAGACTTTGAAGATATTGTCAACTATATCAAGAAGTTTGCAATAAGGGACGATATCGCAATGACAATGGGAGCAGGAGATGTCTACAAAATAGGGGAAATGCTTCTAAAATAGAAATACAGTGCAATAAAGCTCAAATCTTAAGTGTTATAAAGTAGTTATCAAACAAAGTCATTCGGGAGGAAACAAAAAATGTTAAACGAAGCTTATTCTAATTTCAAGCTCTTTACATGCAATTCGCATCCGGAGCTTGCTGAAGAAATTGCAAGACATATGGGTGTACAACTTGGAAAGGCAACAGTTACAAAGTTTAGTGACGGAGAGATCAGTGTAAGTATTTGGGAATCTGTCAGAGGAAGGGATTGCTATATAATTCAATCTACAAACGATCCAGTAAATGAACACATTATGGAACTGCTGATCATGACAGATGCTCTTAAGAGAGCTTCTGCAAAGAGCGTTACAGCGGTTATCCCTTATTATGGATATGCAAGGCAGGATAGAAAAGCAAAGGCGAGAGATCCGATCACATCAAAGCTGGTAGCCAACATGATAGTAGCTGCTGGAATTGACAGGGTTATTACTATGGACCTTCATGCTCCGCAAGAACAGGGTTATTTCGATATTCCTGTAGATCATATGCTCGGACAGCCTATTATAACGGACTATTTCCAGCTAAAGGGACTTGATGATATGGTAATAGTTTCCCCTGACCACGGATCGGTAACACGTGCACGTAATATGGCAAAGCCTTTTAATGTTCCTATTGCAATTATCGATAAGAGAAGACCTGAGCCGAATAAGAGTGAAATAATGAACATCATAGGTAATGTTGAAGACAAAAACTGCATAATCATAGACGATATGATCGATACAGCTGGAACAATCTGTAATGCTGCAAAAGCCCTTATCGATCTTGGTGCAAAGAGCGTATATGCATGTGCAACACATGGCGTTCTGTCAGGAGCTGCTATAGAGAGAATCGAAGGAAGCGTAATTACAGAAATGGTGCTTCTGAACACAATTCCTATTCCTGAAGAAAAAAGACTTAAGAATATGACTATACTCTCAGTAGGTCATATATTTGCAGAAGTTATTTCCCGTGTATACCAGAACAAACCGGTATCCACAATCTTTGAAAACAATTAAACGGTAGGAAAATGTTTGTTATCGCAGGTCTCGGTAATCCCGGGAAAGAATACGAGAATACTAGACACAATATGGGCTTCAAGGTAATCGACGCACTTGCCGCCGACCTTGGCATAGATATCAAACGAGAAAAATTCCACTCCCAAATCGGACAGGGTATTGTCGGTGGTGAGAAGGTTATCCTGATAAAACCCCAGACATACATGAACAGAAGCGGTATCGCTGTCAGAGAAACAGCAATGTACTATAATGTCGAACCTGAGCATCTCATAGTTATATATG
>CAYFWG010000047.1:7398-9596 GCA_964346775.1 uncultured Mogibacterium sp. | reverse complement strand
TAATAATCCACTCGGGCGTCGATGCACCCGCTATTAATCCTATTGTATTATATTTCTTAACATCATTCAACAAGGAATTGTTGACATTTTGAATAAAAATGCTGTTTTTGCAGTTATTCTTTGCAATTTCATATAACTTTCCCGAATTAGAGCTTTTGGGATCGCCAACAACCACCATCATATCTACTTTTTTTGCAAGTTCTTCGCAAGCATTCTGTCTGTCCCTGGTAGCATTGCATATTGTATTTCGTATATCATACTCAAAACCTGCATCATCAAACGTCTTTAGAATTTCTTCTAAAATTTGAGATTTTATCGTCGTCTGGCAAACTATAAGAGGTTCCCCTTCTTTTGGATTATTTAGATATTCCTTTGCTTCTTCAACATTCTCAATTATTGCAATTTCATTTCCGCACCAGCCACTTGTTGCGATAACCTCTTGATGACCTTTGCTTCCTATCATAATGACAGGTTGACCTTTCTCATGGGATTCTTTAACAAGGTTGTGGATTTTCTGTACAAATACACAGGTTGTATCTATCAGTTTAATGCCTCGCTTCTCAGCCTCCAGGTAAAACGATTCAGGCTCACCATGTGATCGTACAATAACTGTATCTCCGGGATTTGCCTCTTCAAGAGAAGTAATCATTTCAACTCCCATTGACTCAAGCTTTTTAACAACATCTCCATTATGAATAAGGTGACCGCAGGAATATAATTTCCCCTCTCGTTTTGCTAATTCAGCCTCTTTAAATGCAAGGGAGATTGCGCGGTCAACTCCAAAACAGAATCCAGAATGATCTGCTCTTATTACTTTCAATTAAACTACTCCTATACTTTATATTTTTGATTTGATGCTAAATAAGCCGACGGAAATCCCGCCGGCTCTTAAAAGTTATTTTTCGAAAGGACCTCTTCCACTAAATACAGCATTTTCTCCAAGATTCTCTTCAATCCTCAGAAGCTGATTATATTTAGCAACTCTCTCCGTCCTTGCAGGTGCTCCAGTCTTAATTTGACCAGCTGCTGTTCCTACCGATAAATCTGCTATTGTTGTATCCTCTGTCTCACCAGATCTATGTGATATAACAGCATTAAAGCCGTTTTCCTTGGCAAGAGCTATTGCATCCAACGTTTCACTAATGCTTCCTATTTGGTTCAGTTTAATAAGAATTGCATTTGCAGCACGAAGATCGATTCCCTTCTGCAGTCTTTCAGGATTAGTTACAAAAAGGTCATCTCCAACGATCTGAATTCTATCGCCAAGCCTCTCGACCATATACTGCCAACCTTCCCAATCCTCTTCATCCATTCCGTCTTCAATAGATACGATTGGGTATTTATCGCAGAAATGCTCCCAATTTGAAACTAGTTCCTCAGCTGTAAACGTTCTTCCTGATTTAGGCATCTTGTATTCACCGATTTTATCAGTCTTCCAACCACTTGCGGCAGCATCTATAGCAATTACAAAATCTTCTCCTGGTTTGTATCCGCAATTCTCAATTGCCTTCATTACATAATCCAGAACTTCAAATTCATCTTTTAAATTAGGTGCAAAACCGCCTTCATCGCCTACAGAAACTGAGTAACCTTCTTTTTTCAGTTCCTTTGCCAATTGGTGATATACCTCTGAACACCATCTGTAACATTCTCTAAAAGTTGGTGCTCCAACCGGCATTATCATGAATTCCTGAACATCAACTGTATTTGAAGCATGCTCACCACCGTTTAAGATGTTCATCATAGGAACAGGAAGAGTTACTTTATTAACTCCAGCTAATTCCTCAAAGAAGCGGAAAAGTGGGATTTTCTTGGACTGTGCAGCTGCTCTAGCACAAGCTAGGGAAACAGCTAGTATTGCATTTGCTCCTAAGTTGCTCTTCTCTTTTGTACCATCCAGATCAATCATAGCCTTTTCTATGCTACGTATATCTGTTGCATCCATCCCGATAACGAGATTCGCAATCTTCTCGTTGACATTACTTACTGCTTTAAGAACGCCTTTCCCTCCATATCTGGACTTGTCTCCATCTCGAAGCTCAAGAGCCTCATATATTCCTGTGGAAGCACCGCTAGGTGTATCTCCTAAAGCAATTGTTCCGTCTTCAAGTTCCACCTCTACTTCAACCGTTGGATTTCCCCTGGAATCCAATATTTCACGTCCGAGCACTCTTACGATCTTAGTTGACATAACACGA
>CAYFWG010000047.1:0-7388 GCA_964346775.1 uncultured Mogibacterium sp. | reverse complement strand
TGAACAGATTTTTAATCTATGTTTCTTCGTGTATTATACAACATCAAATATTCTCTCTCAAGGTGTCTATAACTCTAACTGGCTTCATTTGCGATTCTATTTTCAATTCTGGTAATATTTTTATCTAAGAAAATCTTTAACCTATTAATATCTCCATTTTCTGCAATGCTCTTAAAAGCGTCAATAACTTCAACCTCTCTCTTATCATTTCTATTTTTGATTTTTTCTGCGAAAATTATAATTTTATATTCGAATTTCATTTTCTTGAAATCTGGATAAAATAACAACTTCATAAAGTTCTCATCTACTCTGTTATCTATTGCATAAAGAAGTTCAGGCTCAATCAAGTAATTCTCCGCTTTGATAAGCCACTCCTTATTTCTCTCATTAATTGCGACAATAGATCTTAGTAATACGAGTTTCATATAAGTATCAAGACTATCGATATTAATTTTTTTGTACCGATCTGTCGAATAATTGAATACATATCTATCATCTTCTCTGAGCATCGACATTCTCAGAAAATTAGGACAATAGTTGTTAATAAGAATATCCTCAATATATATCGGTAATCTATAACCGCTCATTTCTTGTTTAACTCCGTTCATTCCTATCCTCCACACGTCTGGCAAGCTGAATAACCTCTGCTTACAGCCGTCTTTTTATCAATTTCTATGTAGTTTTTTTCTAAAGAAGAACACCCTGCAATATGAAAAGCCTCTCCCTCTGCAGGAAAATAGTATATTCTTGAGCCGATTGAAGCTTTCCCGCTATTGCAAAGAGGACACTTCTTATACTTCCTTTTAAAGTTCCCTGATAATACGCCTGTTGTTGATGCGGCTTTTAAAAATCTACAACCTTTTTTGTGATAACGTTCTCCTCTTTTCGGGAAAATATAAACTGAAACCGATTCATCGCTCATCATTTCTTCTGCCGACATTTTATCTATGGTTCTGATTTTCCCTACATAGGCTCTGGTGATAAATCCGACCTCATAGTTTGCCCTAGAGGCTATTCCCAAAGGATTCTTCGTCTCAAGTAAGGTTTGAATTTTTATTGCTATCATTTCGTCTTGATTCAACATATTTGCCCTATATCTGTAAGATATTATCCGGGCATTGGCAACCTGGGAATGATTTTCCTTCATCTTTTTCGTTATTCTGAAAGGAATTGCAGCAGATGTATTTGTATATATAGCTTCCGCAGCACCTCTTCTAAGCTCAGTCCCTGCGATAAAATTGCAATCCTCTATACAGGCATACATTAATATTATTGAACACATTACTATTACAGCTATGAAAAAGATAGGCAGGCTTATAGCAGCTTCCAGTATCCAACCACCCTTTCTATTTGTAATGATCTTCAAAATTATAGCTCCTTCCATTTGCTTCTATCGAGAACCTGACTCCCACGAAGTATTCCATCATATTGAAGTCTCTATAATAACGATATTTCATGTTTATCTGAACAATATCCATTATCCTTAGGAGTCTTACATTGTCGTTAAGAGTCATGATCATCAATAAAAGGTAATCGTCGTACAGGAGTCCCTCAGATAAAAGTTCCCGTTTATTATTTATGCCATCAATTGTATTTATTTCTTCTTCTTTTTCATCCAGTAGTTTTTTTGACTCATCGTCCAGTTTTTTTCTTAGTTTGTCATTGTTTAAAATACTCCCAAGATCTGTTTTCCAGTTATCTCCGGTTTTAATCAAAGGAACTCTTTCGTTGTTTAAAAGTGCATCTATATCTGCTTCCGCCTCACAAAGTGCCCATATTTCCGCTATAATCGCCTGTGTAATAATACCTCCAGGGCCAGGGGTTATTATCTCGGCAATCGAAACGATCATCTTTACCTTCTGTGGATCTTTATATATAGCCGCAAGATTAAGGGCATTTCTAATTAATAAAAGTTTTCTTTTGCATGACCTAAAATTTGCATCATCATCGGTTTTTCCTGATAAAACATACTCCATCTCATTTTGAAAAAAACTAGGTTTACTATCAGCCATTGTCACTTTATTACCTAAATATTGTTTTATAAAAGCTATTTCCGCGGAATACCCAGTCATAGAGTCATATATGTTTTCTGATGAAATTCCGGTTTTAGCTTTTTCAATAAATCCAGTCACATCGACCGTATTATTTATTCCACCTGAGGGTAATGTCGAAAGGACAACACTATCGTTTATTTTTCTATTATCTGAAGTTTCATCCTCAATTTTCTTACGCTCTTGTCTATTGCCTCCGTTTATAATTCCCTCTGCGACTGATGGTAATAGTGCCGATTTAAGGCCTTTTTTGAAGTTCTTAGGCTCACCAAGTTCATAGCCGTATAATTCCGACGAGGATCCTTTTATTAAAGCACCCATTTTATCTGTTGTTGAATAGTCCAAGTAAAGATCAATCTTTTTCTGGACCTCCGATTCATTCCCGAAATATGCCATAATTCCATAATCCTCAAAAAGATGATTATCATATTCCGATAGAATGGCCTTCGTCCATGCTCTACCAAAAACCTCGCATTCACTTTTAACAGCGAGCATTCTAGCTACTCCTATACCCGCTGTTATGCATAGAGTGAAAGCAACAAATATTATTCCCAGCATTATTATTGAAGAACCCTTTTTATTGTCTTTTGATCGCTTTTTTCGCTCTTGCCAACGCATCTTCATTAATACAATATCCCTCTATCTGCAAAGTCTTGGTTTATTTCTCCTGTTAAAGACCTCCTTTCATCATATGAATCTCTTTAGTTGCTTCATATTTTTTAAAAGAATATCCTGAAGAATTGTCAATTCTTTCTAAAGCTTTCAGGTGCTCATCTACCCCGGTTGTCAATATTTCAATATAAAATGTAAACACCCTCACCAGAAGAACTGCCGCGAGGATCACAATAGGCATCGCAATCCCCGCTTCAATCATTTGTGAGCCCTTCTTAGAAATTCGCAGCATTTAAATTACCGAATATCTTATTTACGAAATCAAGAACAGATCCTTTGAAAATAAGACCTACAGCAACTGCAATTGCGACCAATATTGCAACCTGTACCATCTCCATTCCTTTTTTGTTTCCTATTAAACGAATCTTCTTATTTAATTTCTTCATTTTTCTATTTATATGATTAGTAAAAAATCATATTCCCCTTTCTAATTAATAGACTGATTAATAACTTTTAGATATTTAAGAGAGCCGGTGCCATTGTTATGACAATTAGTAGTATCAGCAGCATTCCCATCGGGTAAGTCATCCTTGTATCTATAAGCTTGCCTTGCTCTCTTGCCATTGTCTTTCTGTTATCCCATAAATATTTGCTTTCTCGGCTTAGGTTTTCGATAACATCGCTTCCTCTTTTCTCATTTTCACTGAGAATAACAGCGATCCTTATAAGTTCTTTAACATTATTCTTTGAAGCAAATTCAGTTATGACCGAGGCTGTACTCGAGTTGCGTTCACGACAAGCTCTAGCAATCATCACTACTTCATTTTCGAAAAATCCTCTTTCATCCTCTTCATATGTATCGTAGTTTTTACTGATATAATCGATTGTGTCACTTAATATCATCCCCGCATTCATCATAAGCCAAAGCTGATTGCAAAACCTTGGAAGACCTCTCAGTATAGATTTCTGTCTTGTCGAAATATCATTCTTTTCCTTATCGCTCGTATTTTTTATCAAAAGCAGAACTAAGATAAAATATAAGATCGGTATAATTATGAAAGATGATGTGTCTTTCTCTTCTATAGCTTCCCATCTTAAAGCCATTCCATTTTGAGCCTTTACTGGTAGAGAGATTTCTGTTTTGTCTGAGAATTCTATTTCGGTAATGATCGCATTTATAATCATTTCCGTTTCTGACTCTGTATCTTCAATATTGGTTTTTGAGGGATCTTTCTCGATAGGATGGAGTCTTACGCTAACGTCTCTTTCTTCAGTTCCTCCTTTCTTTTTTATTTTCAATTTGAATTTGTATTCTTCTGACTTATCAAGACTCTCCCTTTCAATACCTTTTAAATTTCCCGACTTATCTACTATAAATCTGCCTTGCATATCGTTTTCCTTATATGCAAGTAGAAATATCACTACTGCCGCGCCCAAAGTAAGAATCCATAAAGTGCTTTTCAATTTACGATCTGCAAGGATTGATTCGAAGGTTTTCTTAATGTTATTCATTTATATATCTACCTTTATTACCTTTCGAATTATTCCATATATTCCAATGCTGGATACAACCACTAAGGTCATAATCATCCTTCCTGCAACTGTTTCATACATAGGTGCTATATAGTCTGGAGCCGCAATGTTAAGAAAAAAAATTACTAGATACGGCATTACGAAAATTACAGCGCCCTCTTCGCTCTTTCTTTTGACTATTTCGTTAATTTCCTTATCTATAGTCATTTTATCGATTATTACGCTTGCTGCCTTGTTTAAAGCCGTTATAAGGCTAGCTCCAGTCGTCTTGCATATAGAGTAAACAGTCACAAAGTCATAAACATCTTCTAAACCGCTTGCCATTGCCATATCCATAAGAACATCTGTATCATTCTCACCGCCTGTATTCATCCTCACGTAGGCTTTGCTAAGTTCTGTTGCAAGTATTGAATTATCCCCATATATATTTCTTAGACCAGGTATTGATTCATTAATTGCATCCTTCATAGATCTGCCTGCTCCGATTGCAGTCGATGCCATAAAGAGAAAATCTTTAAATTGAGACAGATAAGCACTCCGTCTTCTTTGGATTAAAATATCTCTAACATATTCTTTAATTTTCTTAGAGAACATGAAAATTAGAGGAGCGAAAAGTAAATTTTTATAAAATAAATACGAAAGTGTGAAGCCTAGACATATCATGCTTACTATGAATATTGCATTTTCCTTTTGAGTGAAATCATACTTTTTCAAATTGATCATTATCGTTAATCTCCGTATTGCAATATTCTTTATAACCGTTTCTCTCAAGTCGCTCTCTATCTACAATAGGTTTGTTTGTCGCGACCAGATCTCCATTAAAATCAGATACAAAAAGATAGTTCAGAATATATTCTTCTCCATCAAACCCAACTAGCTCGGCAACCTCTACAACCCTTCTTTTGCCTTTACTGTCTCGTTTCAGATGTACGAAAACATCTATAGCATTTGATATTTGATTTCGAACAGAATATATCGATATTTTAGAATCCATCAGATACATAGTTTCTAGACGATTAAGCATTCCTTTAATCGAATTACCATGACCCGTCGACATACTCCCTTCATGACCTGTATTCATCGCTTGAACCATATCGACAACTTCCTTACCTCTTACTTCTCCAACTATTATTCTGTCAGGTCTCATTCTTAGGCTTGTTCGGATTAAATTTTCCATAGTTACCTCACCTTTACCTATCGAATTGGCAGCTCTACATTCCATATGAACCTTATTATTCAAGTGGTTAATTTTAAGCTCGGAGGAATCCTCGATTATTATTACTCTTTCATTCTTTTTAATCGAAGAAGCCAGTGCGTTAAGAAATGTAGTTTTGCCTGATGAAGTTCCTCCGCTGATGAAAATATTGTATCCAGACTTAACCATTGCGGTTAAAGTGCTGCAGCACTCTCTTGTAATACTTCCATAGCTTATTAGATCTTCGAGTTCTATATCCTTCTCTGAGAATTTTCTTATAGTAAGTATGGGCCCATTCAAAGCAATGTTTTTCAGTACACCATTAATCCTGTAACCTTGAGGTAATCTGGCATCAACTATAGGATTGGCTTCATTTACCTCCCTATGAACATCATTTGAGAACATCCTGATTATGTCTTCGACTTCTTTTTCGGAAGTAAACGCATCATCTACTTCTACAAGTTGCCTCGATTTTTCAATAAATATCCTGGAAGGACCGTTTACCATAATCTCATTAATGTCACTATCGTTGAGAAACTCATTCAGAATTCCGTATTTGCTGCTTACCCGTTTATAAATGCTTTCAATTAGTATTTTTATGTCCGAAATTTCAATGTTTTCCGGGTTATACTTATTAAAAAACTCATCTTCTACTTTGCGATGTAAGCTCTTTAAGTCTGTTTTGGAATCTTCTTGTGTGGACCACCTTCTTATTTCAGAGGTAACTTCATCAATTAAATCTCTATTTCTTATTATTATTTCTCTCACTGACATTATTAGCCTCGACCTCTGTTCCATAAATTTTCATAAGATACGAATCTATACTCAGTTCAGATTCTTTATCCTTAGAAATATCAACCTGGATATAGTCCCTTCCTAATACAGCATCATCGGGTAACAATTTTCCTGGATCGAATTTCCTCTGCTGACTTCTTACTATAACGACGTTATCCGAGCTTCTTAACATCATGATGTTTGTCTTGCTATAAGATGAACCTATATCAATTATTAAAGTTTCAAATTTTCTGCTAAGACTACTTATGAGCTCTAATATGTCTTTGCTTTTCAAATATGAAATAGGATTTATTCCATTCGGCATTAACAAATAATTGATACCGTAACTGTCTTTTCTTATAAATTCTCCAATTTCATAATCTGTATCGGAGTCGACATAATACATCAATCTGTTAAACTTACCTGCATCCTTCAAATCTTCTAAGCCATAATCATTAATAGATCCCATTGGCAGCACTAATACAGAACCTCCATGATGGAAAATCACCTGTCTTGCCAAAGAAGAAGATGTAAGACCAGTGAAACTATCAGATTCCCCACAAACAGCAAACACTTTGGACAAGCCTGTATCAGGAATTCCCTCCCCGCACCACTTATAATATGCAGCGGTGATATTTGAAAGATTCATACTGAGACTTTCATACTTAAAAATAGTATTGTAAATTAAGTCCTCTTCTGAATCGCTTCTTGAAGCTGAGGAAATAAAAACTGTTCTATCCTTGATTTTAAGAAGAGTCTCTTCCTCTATTTCATCTGGCGAAAGATCTGTAACGAGCATAGTTTTATTTTTTATAGAAGAAGTTATAGAATCTATTCCAATTTCTAAATAAATATTCCGATCTGCTTCTGAAATCATTTCAAGAAGTGCATCTCTGTATTCCGTATCTCTCATTAAAAATGCTAATCTCATCTACTTCCTCCGTATTGGCGCCTTGTAGAGATATTAAGCTAAGTAGTATTGCATTTCATTACACGTTTTGAGGGGTAAAAAAAGAGGTTTTAGAATAAAAATATGATGTTCTTAGGGCATTAAGTATTACTAGATCGGGAAAAGATAATTCGGCGATTATAAAAAATGATTACTGAATAAACAAATATAGGGTTATAGGATAAATAAATTCTTTGCAAAACAAAACACCATATTATCAAAATATGGTGTTTGCCTGGTGCGCGAAGAGGGACTCGAACCCCCACGGTCTCCC
>CAYFWG010000046.1:0-9738 GCA_964346775.1 uncultured Mogibacterium sp. | reverse complement strand
GCAAGGACTACAGGAACGCTAACATAGCTACCCGTGCTGATAACAACATCTGGCTTAAACTCCTTCATTATCTTGTATGCGGATTTTCTTCCCTTTAAGGTCTTCAGCACTGTAACAGCGAACTTTAGCAAATTGCTTCTGTCGAGAGGTTCAGCTTCTACTTCATAAAGCGTGTAGCCTGCCACAGGTATTATTTTTCTTTCAAGAGGTTCTCCATTTGCCAAATATATGATTTCACATTCGGGATCTTCCTCTTTGAACTTATCTCCAATTGCAAGAGCGGGATAAATATGTCCACCGGTTACTCCGCCTGTAAGTATTATCTTCATCGGCTTCCCCTCCTAATCGGCACTTTATCCTTTTTCTTAGACACATTAAGGGCAATTCCTATACCTGCCATAAATATCCATATGGATGTTCCTCCATAGCTTATAAACGGCAAGGTTATTCCTGTTGCTGGCATCGATGCTGTAACAACAGCTACGTTGATTATTACCTGTATCGCAAGCATTACCGCCACTCCAGTCGATATATAGAATCCGAGATCATCTTTCGCACGAAGTGCAATAAGTATCAATCTGAACAGGAGCAATATATATGCTGCCATCAGTATTATAAAACCTATAAATCCAAGTTCTTCTCCTATGATAGCAAGTATAAAGTCGTTCTGGGGTTCAGGTAAATACAAGTTCTTCGTAAGGCTCTTTCCAAATCCCATACCTTTGATTCCACCGTTGCCCAAAGCGATCAAGCCTTGAGATACCTGGTATCCGTCGCCTTGGCTGTCTGCGAAAGGATTTCCGAAACTCGTCATTCTCACATACCAGTGCATAGGTTTTTTGAAAGTTATAATATAGAAATATCCCAATACAGCCGAAACCATAGGAATTGCAAGGTAGATAAGCTTCATGCCTCCAACGATCATTATGGCAACAGCTATAACGACCAATACAATAGCGGTTGAAAGGTTCGGTTGCATTATAACAAGACCAAAGTGTGCAATCATTACAGCTGCAAGTATTCCTAGTCCCTTCGCTGTTCTTATATTGTTAGGATCTTTGACCAGGAAAGTAGCAGTAAAGATTATAATTGCAAGTTTGGATATTTCACTCGGTGTAATCCTGAAGAAGCCTACACCTATCCATCTGGTTGCACCATTAATATTGACTCCTACAAGTAGAACCATAACGAGCAAGAAAATACTTCCGATTATTATTTGATTGGCGAACTTGCTGTAAATGTGGTAATCGATGTTGGAGACGATAAACATACCTATTAAGCCTGTAGCTCCGAAGAAGAGTTGCCTTTTCAAATATAGATATGGATCAGGTTCTGCCATATTTATTGTCGTATAATATCCCGCACTGAAAACCATTGCTACTCCAAAACACGTAAGGAGCAAAACAATTACAACTACAGAAATATCGGAACGTTTTATACCTTCAAAGAACTTTTGAGACATTTTTTGAATGCTAACTGAGAGGTTTTTCTTTTCCCTCTTCTTCTTTTCGACCTTATTGGCTGCCGCTTTATTAGTTGCAACCTCTTTGCCTCTTTTTTTCTTCTTACTTACTATCTTTTCTTCAGATTTTGATTTTCTCATATAATCTCTAATCTATTTTATTAAGTCTTTGACTATGCCCTTGAAATGTCTTCCTCTTTGCTCAAAACTCTCGTACATATCCCAGCTTGCACAGGCAGGAGAAAGAAGAATCTTATCCCCAGGTCTTGCAAGTTCATAAGATTTCCTTATGCACTCCGCCATATCCTTACAATTGTAAATGTTATTAAAGCCTGCTTCTAAAGCAGCCTTCTCAATAATAGGAGCATCTCTTCCAAGAAGGACCAAATCGATAACATGTCCCTCAAGTTTGTTTGCAAGTTCGGAGAAGTCCTGACCTTTGCCGTCACCACCAGCGATAAGAATTATGTTGTTTTCAAGTGCTTTGAGAGCAATTACCGCCGCATCTACATTAGTTCCCTTTGAATCGTTGTAGAAATCTATGTCATCGATTCGGCCACAGAATTCAATCCTATGCTCGACACCAGGGAAGTCCTCGACAGCAGTTGCAATGTCGTCAGGTGATACACCGGCAAAAAAACTTATAGCTGTTGCTGCAAGTGCATTTTCTATATTGTGATTTCCTATTATTTTGAGGTCCGTCGTCTTACATATCTTATGAACAGAGCCTTTTTCATCTCTGACTATAATGTAATTATCGTCAACATAAGCTCCGATGCTAAGTTCTTCTACTCTGCTGAACGGAATCACCTTTGCTTTGCTGGAAGCAGCTATTTCCTTACATAATAGGTCCTCGTTGTTTATTACAATATAATCTTCTTTATCCTGGTTAAGCGTAATATTTGCTTTTGCCTTCTCATAGGCTTCCATAGTCTTGTGTCTATTCAAGTGATCAGGCGTTATATTCAGGATTGAGGAGACAATTGGCTTGAACTCTTTAATAGTTTCAAGCTGAAATGAAGACGCCTCTACGACCATCCATTCTTCTTCTTGCGCAGAGACAGCTTCCAAAACAACTGGATTTCCGATATTACCCACAACTGATGTCTTTCTTCCTGCAGTTTTAAAAATTTCTCCGACGAGTGTCGTTGTGGTCGTTTTGCCATTTGTGCCAGTTATAGCGACAAACTTTCCCTCACACAGTCTATAAGCGAGCTCTAGCTCCCCTATTACCTCAACACCTTCCTTTTCGGCTTCAGATATAAATGCCAAATCGGTCGGTACTCCAGGGCTCAAAACAAACATGTCGTAATAGCCCAAATTCTCCGGAGCATCCCCGAAGAATCCTTTTATAGCGTTGTTTTCGATGTATTTTAGAAACTTATCGTCGATTTTTTCTTTCGCTGATGAATCCTGAACGCTTACATTTGCACCAAGTTCATTTAAAACCTGTGTTGCAGCTTTTCCGGATTTTCCCAAGCCTACGACGAGTATGTTTTTTTCTGCTATTGATTTTTTATATTCTTTAATACTTTTCATTTCCTCATATCCTTTACTAAATTACGTATCTGACAATGTCTCAATTACGCAACAGATAGCACCGCAATTACGCAGCACGCAGCCGTAAATAGGCAAAATATGCTTACGACTTTAACCTCGGACCAACCTCCGAGTTCGAAGTGGTGGTGGATAGGAGCCATTCTGAAAATCCTCTTTCCACCGGTCTTTTTGAAATATAGTACCTGTATTATCACCGACAGAGCCTCGATAACAAATATAAGCCCGGCTATAGGCAAAAGCCATTCCATATTTCCTACTATAGCTGTAGCGGAGAGAACTCCACCAAGAGCCATGGAACCTGTATCTCCCATGAAGATCTTCGCAGGATATCGATTAAAAACTAGGAATCCCAAACTTGCACCGATTATCGCCTGCCCTGCGACCGCCATCGACTCATCGCCTCCTGGAATAATAATTAACCCCAGTATCATAAAACAAGTTGCTACAATTGCCGTCGTGCTCGAAGCAAGACCATCCAAACCATCGGTCAGGTTAACCGCATTCGCCATTGCCACTTCTGTAAAGACTACAAAAGGAATATAAAACCAACCGAAGTCGACATATATCTTTGCAAACGGGATAAAGACCTTACTTCCTTCGCTTAGCATCATGAATACCGCCAAAGCAAGCCCGAAAAGCATCTGTAGAGCCATCTTCTGCTTTGGTGTCAAACCTTCATTTTGCTTCTTTGCGATCTTGTTATAATCATCTATAAATCCGATCATGCCGAACGCAAACATGGATAGGATTATTGCGATTTTATCAAAACTCATTGCACCTGTAATGAAGGAGCTGCATAGAATTGCAACTGTTATTCCTGCAATTATGGCAATTCCACCCATTGTGGGTGTTCCAGCTTTGCTGAGATGGGCCTTAGGGCCTTCCTCTCTTATAAACTGTCCGAACTGCTTCTTTTTGAGCACAGGAATCATCTTCATAGTAACGAATATCGATACTGCGAATGCTATTACCGCAATCAAGCTGTGTCTAAATATCACCATCTAAAATCTCCAAACATAATCATCTATTCACTGTACAGATACACTTTCGTGCCTCTTTCTACTTTTGCTCCGGACTTAGGGTATTGGTCTACAACCACAAAGGATTTATTACTCTTGCTTTCGGGCATAATTACGTAATCGAGATTATTTCCTTGCAATATTGAAATAGCCTTTTGACTGTCTTTTCTTGTTACGCTCGGTACCTTTACCATATTCTTCTTAGCTTCTGATTCTTCCGAGCTTGAATATTTCCTTTCAACGCCTAGATAGGTCAGCGACTTCTCCATTACCTCTTTGATTATAGGTCCTGCAGTAAAGTTACCGTACTGGAGTTTAGTAGGCTTATAAACTATACAGATTATGGAAAGTTTAGGGTCGTCCATAGGTGCCATGGCAACGAATGAAGTGTTTGTCACATCACTGTAGGAATTTCCAGAAACAACGTTTGCAGTACCCGTCTTACCGCCTACTCTGAATCCCGGTACATAAGCTCCAGTTCCGCTGGCGTCTTTAACATAGTATTCCATTATATCGCAAACTTTTTCCGCTGTCCCTTCCGATATTACCTGGCGTACCGGCTGATCTGGTATTTCTCTTACTGTTTTGCCCTTGGAATGGATTATCTTGCTGCAAAATTTCGGATTCATTAGAACGCCCTTGTTACGGATACTATTGACGGCAGTGAGTATTTGAAGCGGAGTAACCGCTATTCCCTGTCCGTAACCAGTGGTCGCAAGGTCTACATTGCTCATTCCGTTAGGATTTTTAACTATAGAGTCTGTTTCTCCTGGCAAATCTACTCCTGTCTTATCGTTGAATCCAAAGAGATCTATATAGTTGTAGAAGGTCTTTCCGCCCATATCTAGCGCAGCCTGTGCCATAGCCGGGTTGCATGAATTTCCTACCGCTTGTTTTAACGTCTGCGTGCCATGTGCACCAAGGCAATGTAAATCGTAGTCTCCTACATGAATAGACCCGTTACAATAATATGTCGTATTGTCGTTTGCGTGTCCTGATTCCAGGGCAGCAGCAGCCGTAATCAGCTTATCTGTCGATCCGGGTTCATATACGCTACTTACCGCATTAACAGTCCACATCTTACTTAAATACTCTGTTTGAGCCTTACTGCTCATGTTCTTAAATTTGGCGTATTCCGCTGGATTAGACGGTCTATTTGATTTATTAGGGTCATACTCAGGAGTAGATGCCATAGCAAGAATATCCCCTGTTTTGGGGTTCATGACGATGCAGGTAATACCCTCTGCACCCGTCCTTTCCATTCCAGTATCCAGGGCTTCTTCAACATAATGCTGAATAACAGAATCGATTGTTGTTACAACGCTGTTTCCGTTTTGTGCTTCGTACGATTTCTTGCTTCCTCCAGCTACAGTATTTCCGTCTCTATCCGTAGTTCTGACAACCCTGCCCTTAACTCCAGCAAGGTCCGAATTATATTGATATTCAAGACCTGTCCTACCGACATTGTCTTTGTTGACACCTCCCATAACCTGTGAGGCAAAGGCTCCGTTCGGATAGTATCTTGAAGCTTTTGTTTTAACTACGACATTCGTATCCCAAAGCTTTTGTGCCTTCTCGACATCGTCCTTGCTTAGTCCTTCAGCGAGAAGAACCAGGTTTTCCTTGCCCTCGAGTTTTTTCTTAACATCCTTCTTGTCCAAACCTGTTATCTTCGCAAGATTATTGACAGTCTCCTCTTTCTTAGCCTCGGTAATACCCTCTTGTTTATACATAGTCTGGGTATATCCGTATAGCTCATACTCAGTCACTGTTTCGGCGAGAGTATTCATTTTTGCATCATAAATAGATCCTCTAACAGGATATATCTGGGTATCCGCCGTCTGCATGGATATTGCTTTTTTCTGTAAGTCATCCGCCCTGATAATCTGCCAATAACCCATTCTTAGGATCAGCAGTATCATCAAGAGCAACAAGGTGGCAAATCCATAAGCAAGACGTTTTCTTTTGTTGACTCCTTCGCCGAAAGACGAAGCCTTATCACCTATATTCTCAATTATTTTTCTATTAATCTTCATTAACTATACTCTAAGCCTTTTTTGGCAAAAAAGCCACTAATCCTTGTGGGGTCAGTGGCTTTTTTTGTTTAAATTTTGTTCGTTTTAGTTATAAGCTTCACTTTTTATTGCAGCAGCCAGATTTTCTCCACCCTTTTTTCCTTCATCGATGGTTATGCAATTATCCGATGTTGGATATACCATTCCGTATTTGTCGGTTGCAATTCTTTCAATCTTGGTTACCTTGGTTTCTTCGACTATCTTGCTCTTAATCGAGTCGATTTCTGCTTGGAGATACTCATTGTCTTGAACCAGAATATTATTCGCATGCTGTAAAGTAGCTGTGTATGCCTGAATTCCTATCAGGATAAAAATAACCGCAACTGCTAACAGTATGATCTTTACAAGCTTGCCAGTTTTTCTGCTGCTGCTTCTTGTGAGGCCTGATTCTCTTTTATTCAGTCTGTAATCCGATACAGGCTGAGTTGCTGGTTGAAACGCGTTAACCCGCCTACTTCCTGCTATACTTGACATTTTTGCATCCCCTTTTGAAATAATGTTGATATTTTTTCGAGAACTACAAGCTTTGCACTTCTGGCTCTTGGATTAATCTCAAGTTCTTCTTCACTTGGAATAATCGGTTTCCTTGTTATCCTTCTTACATCGGCGACCTTGCCACATACACATATCGGAAACTCCTTCGGACATGTGCAAGGATTAAATCTTTTCTCGAACTCTTTCTTAACGATTCTATCTTCTAGAGAATGGAAGGTTATTATTGCTAACCTGCCACCTGGAGCGAGGAGATCTGGTAGTTCCCTAGCCGCTTTTTCAAGATGTTCAAGTTCCGAATTGACTTCGATTCTTATCGCCTGGAAAGTTCTCTTAGCCGGGTGAGGTCCTGTACGCCTTGCCTTCGCGGGTATTGCAGCCTTTATTATCTCGACCAGCTTCCCTGTTGTACTTATCTGTCCATCTTTTCTTGCATTTACAATGAACTTTGCTATCCTCGAAGCCCACTGTTCTTCTCCGTATTCGCGGATTATTCTCTTAAGATCCTCTTCGGAATATGTGTTGACTACTTCATATGCTGTGAGCGAATCGTCCTCATTCATCCTCATATCCATCGGAGCGTCGTTCATATACGAGAAGCCTCTCTCAGCATTGTCGAGTTGAAATGATGAAACTCCTAAGTCCAGTAGTATTCCTTGAACTTTGTCCTCGCACGCCTCTTTTATAATCTCTATATCGCTGTAATTGGCATGTATGAACTTCTTTGAACAGTTGTATTTCTCGAGCCTTTTCCCTGCTGCTTCAAGAGCTGCTGTATCTCTGTCAACCGCTATAAGCCTTCCTTTTTCGGAGAGGTTTTCGCATATTACAGAAGAATGTCCTCCGCCTCCAACCGTTCCGTCAATATATGTCCCATCTTCTTTGATGTTTAAAGCGTCTATTACTTCCTCGAGTAGGACCGGTACGTGTTCAAAATTCATTTTCTCTCCTATATATCGTATAAGTCGAGTTTCTTGATGAATTCTTCGTTTTCCAGCATATTCTCCCCTTCAGGGTCTGAGAGAACTTCAGCACTCCAGATTTCTATCTTGTCCAAAGCACCTTTGGTAACGAGGTTCTTCTTGATACCCGCATATTCTCTAAGGTGCTGAGGAATAAGTATTCTTCCTTGAGCATCCAGGGTGCATTCTTCAGTGTTTGAAAAGAATGCTCTGATGAATTTACGTACATCTTTATCGGACTGAGGTAGTTTTCTAATCTTGTCTACAAGAACTTCGTAATCGTCGAGAGAGTAAATGTAGAGACAGGAATCAAAACCTCTTGTAAGCATGCAACGACCGCCGAGCAAATCCCTATACCTTGAAGGGATTATCATCCGGTTCTTGCTGTCTATTGTGTTTTGATAAGTGCCTGTAAACATATGACTCCTAATTAAACTCTGTTGTTTGGACAGAAAAATTCCTTTTTAATGTCACCATTTTACACCACACTCCACCCTTTTTCAAACAAATAAGAGTTTTTTTGGAAATCTTTCCCCACTTTATTTATGTAAAGATATCTTTACAATTCTTTTTTTTGCAAAAAAAATATTGAGAACCACTACATATGGTGGTTCTCAACTAAAAATTACCTATATATATTTCTTAATTCTCTCCTAGATATTTTTCTTGTGTCCGACTTATAAGAGTGCCACAAGATGAAGTTTTATATGTACCAGCCCCCATTTACGGCAAGAATTTGACCTGTAATAAAGGATGCTTCATCGGATGCGAGAAACTCCATCGCATTGACCACATCATCTATCCTTCCCATCCTGGCAACGAGTTGGTCGTCTACGATTTCTTTCTTAACATCATCAGATATTTCGTCCATCATATCCGTATCAATCATTCCGGGTGCTATACTGTTAACGCGAATATTTGACGGTCCGACCTCTTTTGCTATTGCCTTTGTCAACCCGATTACGCCTGCCTTTGCCGCAGAATAAGCCACCTCGCAAGATGCCCCTTCCTGCCCCCAAATTGATGATATCGTTAAGATACATCCGGACTTGCGGCTGATCATCGATGGAAGGACGTGCTTACAGCAATAAAAAACTCCATTAAGATCAGTATCGATTATCTCTTCCCATCTCTCATCGGTTATGTCAGTCACTAGGTTATAGTCTGAAATTCCTGCATTGCAAATAAGAACATCAATATGGCCTAAAACCTCTATAGCTCTCGATACAGCGATTTTAACCGAGTTGCTGAATCTGACATCACATCTGATAGGAAAAGCCCCTGTTTCCTGTCTTAGCTCGTCTGCTGCGATCTCCGATTTGAGATATGTAAAAGCAACCTTGCCGCCGCCTTCTGTAAACCTTCTGACAGCCTCCCTGCCTATCCCTCTGGATCCGCCTACTACAAGAATGTTTTTATTATTAAATTTCATTTTCTCTTTCCTGAGCTCTTTGCTTTTCTTTCTTTCTCTTACTGATTTTGTATTTGATAGTTAAGAAAATAATCAAAAGCACTACTACAACTATTATGAAAATTGTGAAATTGAAACTTGCGTCTGCCTTGAATCTTAGCCAGCTTCTGTTGAGAAACTTCATACCGATTATAAGCGCTAATACGATAACTACGCCGATTGCGATTTTGACGGAAGCTTTGCCTTTCTTGTTGGTAAGCATTGATGTCTCCTTTCATCTTTTCGAAATAATCTTGAGTTATACCAACTCTCCTGCATCTGCCCTTGCCTGCTCTTCAGGTGTCATCTTTGTTACTGTAATTCCGATGAATGCCATTACAAAGCAAATAACAGGCATGCTGTAGTTGAAAATCGCCCAAGGTGCGTAAACTACGGTTGCAACTCCAAGTGTGTTATAGATGAACAAACCGCATGTGTTCCAAGGAACCAGGGATGAAGTTACGGTTCCTGCAGATTCGAGAGCATTAGATAAGCTCTTAGGGTGTATTCCCCTCTTCCTATATGCAGGCGCGAACATTCTTCCTGGAACGAGAATCGAGATGTACTGCTCAGGCATTACAACATTTGATATTATGCATGTTGCCTCTGTAGCTCCAACCCATCCAGCTGGACTTTTGATCTTCTTGATCATCGCATCTATAACGACAGCAAGCTGTCCTGTTCCTTCCATGATACCACCAAACATCATGGCGATTAT
>CAYFWG010000045.1:0-9758 GCA_964346775.1 uncultured Mogibacterium sp. | reverse complement strand
TTGTTCTGTCGAGAACAGCGATGCTCTTTACTGTCTTAGGAATAGCAGCGATAAGCTTGTCAGCTCTGAAAGGTCTGTAAAGTCTTACCTTGATAAGACCAACCTTCTGTCCGTTTGCGTTCAGATAGTCGATAACTTCTTCTGCAACATCACAGATGGATCCCATTGCGATGATTACTCTGTCTGCATCTTCTGCACCGTAGTAGTTGAAAAGCTGATAGTTAGTTCCGAGCTTCTCGTTAATCTTTGTCATGTATTTTTCAACAACGTCAGGAAGTTCGTCATAGAACTTGTTGCAAGCTTCTCTATGCTGGAAGAAAATGTCTCCGTTTTCGTGAGATCCTCTCAGATGAGGATGATCAGGATTAAGGCTCTTGTCACGGAATGCGTTAACAGCATCCATATTGCACATTTCGCCAAGATCATCGTAATCCCAAACGGCAATTTTCTGTAGTTCGTGGGATGTTCTGAATCCGTCGAAGAAGTTCACGAAAGGAACTCTACCTTCTATAGCTGCAAGATGAGCTACAGGAGCGAGGTCCATAACTTCCTGTACGTTACCCTCAGCGAGCAAACCGAAACCTGTCTGACGACATGCATATACGTCGGAATGGTCACCGAAGATGTTCAGAGCATGTGTAGAAACTGTACGAGCCGAAACATGGAATACTGCTGGAAGAAGTTCTCCAGCCATCTTGTACATGTTAGGAATCATAAGAAGCAGTCCCTGTGATGCTGTATAAGTCGATGTAAGTGCGCCGGCTCCCAAAGAACCGTGAACTGCACCTGCAGCACCTGCTTCGGATTGCATCTCTACTACTTCAACAGTTGAACCGAAGATGTTTTTTCTGCCAGCAGCAGCCCACTGATCCACATAGTCGGCCATAGGACTCGATGGGGTAATAGGATAAATGCTTGACACCTCTGTAAATGCATACGAGACGTGAGCAGCAGCAGCATTACCATCCATCGTTTTGAATTCTCTTTTAATCATTATACTGTCTCCCCCTTCATATCTTTAGTTGATACTTTATATGTGCTAATGCACTTTATAATATAGTGAAATAAAATATATCAATTATTTAGATTGCTGAGCTTTAGCCAAAGCTTCAGTGTCAGCAGCGATCATCAACTCTTCGTTGGTAGGTATAACGAAGGTACGAACTGTAGCTCCTGGAGCTGTAATCTCAGCTTCCTCGCCTCTCATATCGTTCTTGTCGTGATCGATTTTGACGCCCATGAATCCGAGAGTATCGCAAACCTTCTCTCTGAGTTCTGCGTCGTTTTCGCCTATACCAGCAGTAAATACGATAGCATCTACGCTTCCCATCTCAGCAGCATATGCTCCGATGAAATGGCGAACGGATTTGAGCAACATCTCTCTTGCGATATGTGCTCTGTGGTTGCCTTCTTCTTCAGCCTTACAGATATCTCTGACGTCGCCAGAAATTCCAGAAACTGCGAGTAGGCCGGATTTTTTGTTCAGCATGGATACTATATCGGAAGCGCTCATGCCTGTCTGCTCATTGATGAAGCTTACAACTGTAGGATCGAGTGTTCCGCTTCTTGTTCCCATTACGAGTCCGTCAAGCGGTGTAAGACACATCGAAGTGTCGTAACGCTTGCCGTTCTTTACAGCTGTGATTGAAGAACCGTTGCCGAGGTGACATGTGATTATGTTCAACTCGCTCTTATCCTTGCCATAGAGTTCGGCACAACGTTCAGCAACATAGCGGTGGCTTGTTCCGTGAGCTCCATATTTACGTATATGATACTTCTCATGATATTCCAAAGGAATAGCGTATAGATAGCTCTCCTCAGGCATCGTTTGATGGAATGAAGTGTCAAAGACTACAACGCCTGTTGCGTTTGGAAGAACCTTATTGCAAGCACGAATTCCAACAAGAGCTGGTGGATTGTGGAGAGGTCCGAGAACCGACAATTCGTCGATGCCTGCCTCTACTTCCGGTGTTATAATTTCCGATTTGTCGAAGAGGTATCCACCCTGTACGATTCTATGTCCTACAGCATCGATCTCTTCCATGTTGGAGATTACACCGTGCTCCTTGTCGGTAAGTGCATCAATTACCAATTGCATTGCTACGCCGTGATCTGGCAAAGCTATGTCCTTATCGAAGACTGTCTTACCTCCGGCTTTGTAACTCATATGCCCATCTTCACCGATTCTCTCGCATAAACCCTTTGCAAGAACATCGTGATTGTCCATATCAAAAAGTTGATATTTGAGCGACGAGCTGCCTGTATTAACTACAAGAATTATCATATTTTAATATTCCTTTCCCTTTTGGATTATTGTTGGGTAATTTCCCAACTTTCATTATAGCATAGAGCCCTCATTTTTCTATTTGAAATTTTATTGTTTTGTATAAAAAGCGTGACTATTTTTGCCAAGCTTCAACCTCTGCAATCAGCCAATCACAGAGGGCTTGAATCCCTTCCCCTGTCTTAGCTGAAATTTCAAATATTTTGATGTTCGGGTTCCTCTGTACAGCATATTCTTTTACCTTGGCAATGTCAAAATCAAAATAAGGAAGAACATCTATTTTATTAATAATCATGACATCGCATACCTGGAATATCAATGGATATTTAAGCGGCTTGTCATCTCCTTCTGGAACCGAAAGAATCATCGCATTCTTAACCGCTCCAGTATCGAACTCCGCTGGGCAGACGAGATTACCGACATTTTCCAGGACAACCAGGTCGAGATCCTCTGTTCCAAACTCTTTGAGTCCCTGTTTCGTCATCTCAGCATCGAGATGGCACATTCCACCTGTATGAAGCTGAATCGTCCTTACTCCGATATCCTGGATAGCTACCGCATCCACATCGGAATCGATGTCGGCTTCCATTACGCCGATGTTAATTCTGTCTTTGATTCTTTGTAAAATCGCTTTGAGAGTCGTCGTCTTTCCAGCACCTGGCGAAGACATAAGGTTTAGAAGAAAAGTCCCCTCTTCCTTCAGCGCCAGTCTCAGTTTATCCGCGTTTTTATCATTATCCGCAAATATGCTTTCTTTGACTTCTATTATCTTGAAATTACCCATCTATCACTCCTTACATTTAAGCTCCGTAGGTTTATAATTATGATACAATAAAGTACGAGTTATATTAATTATAATTCTTTAAACAAAGCGTCAATTATTTTAATTATAATCATTAAATAATGTTCTCGCTACGAATATATTATTACACCTTGAGTGTGAAAGGAAACATTATGCGTGAAATTTATTCCGAAGAATTTACAGTAACAACGAACGATGTTAACAAGTATCGATTCCTAAGAACATCCCGTATGTTCACGATCCTCCAGACTGTTTCAACCAACCACCTGGACGCCGTGGATATGGGCCCTGACAAAACCCTCGAGCATGGTCTTCTATGGGTTCTAATCAAGCAAACACAAGCTTTACAACCGTCACTACAGCATTGAAACCCTTGAAGGTGAAACACTTGTTGTAGCAGGTGCTGTCTGGTCTTTAATAGAAGAAAAAAGCCGTGCCATGATCGTGCCTTCTCAGTACGGATTGGATTTGGAAGGAAAAATCCGAGGAGGTGAAATTAATCTTTCACCTAACCCTAAAAGAATCCCGACATCCAATTCTTCGGAATTCAAGGTTCCTTTCAGCTACGTAGATATAAACGGCCACATGAACAATGCAAGATATTTTGATCTTGCGGATGATTTGATTCCTGCGGCAAAAGAAGGACTCATGCCTAAGAATATAAATGTAAGATATCAGGTAGAAGCCCTCGAAGATGAAGTTCTGGAAGTGAGCTGGGGATATCTTCCTGACGAAACAAAATCCGAAACCTCAAGTGCAGGTTCTTACTATATAACCTGCGACTCGGATTCCGGAAATCATTTGAAAATGCAATTGCAATATTAGTTTTTAGTTCTTTGCGACAGGAAAGTTCACTTTGAACTCCGTTCCCTTTCCGAGGGAAGAATCCACATATATGTTGCCCCCGTGGGTTGCCACAATCTGTGACACAATAGCAAGTCCGAGACCCGTTCCCTTGCCCGATTCTTTCGTGGTATAGAACGGGTCAAATATTCTTGTCGATGTCTCAGTAGTCATACCTGGTCCGTTATCCTGGAAAATCATCTCAACACTGTCTTCAGTTGATGTAGTTGAAACCAGAAGCGTGCCTCCATCTTCTTCCATGGCATCGTAGGCATTGAGGACGATGTTCATCACCAGCTGAGAAAGCTGTGTGGAGTCTCCCATTATCTCCCTATTCTCGCAATTAAACTTGCACTTTACTTCTACGCCTTTCGGTTTAGCTGGCAGAGTAACCTGCAAAGAATTCCTTATCAATTCATCGGGATCGATTCTTTTGAAATCTTCCTTGTTTTTCTTCTTAGTCAATTCTGTAAGTCTGGTTATCATTGACTTTGCTTTTACAGACGCATTATAGACCTCCATAAGATTTTCCTGAAGATCCGTGGCATCCTCTGGCAGCATCTCCATAGTCATCATGCTATAACCCATTATAGGTGTGAGGAGATTGTTGAAATCGTGGGCTATACTTGCCGTCATCGTACCGATCGTTTCGAGCCTCTGGTGGTGTGACATTTCTTGCATTTGACGGTTAAGCTCCTTCATGGACTCGTTTCTGATTCTAAGGTTTTCGAGTTCGATAACATTTGCCCTATCGATCTTCTTCATAAGTATTACGAGAAGGACGAGTATCGCCGCACCTATTACGGAAATTCCACCGTATAAAAGCATGCTCGTTGCAGCTTTCTTTGACGGCCTTACAGCATCGTCGTAATTTGCCGTTATTCCGATTGCGAATTTGCCGTTAACAGTATTGTTGCTCGAAAGGACAACCATTCTTTCCGTGTAATAATCTCCGTCTTTTGAGGCTATCTCCAGAGATTTTCCGTCATTTACCTGCAGTTGCTGGCATTCAGCTATGAATTGCATCCGTTGCTTTGCATTATCATCTAGTCCGTCTGCATTCTCAATTGCCTTTACTTCATCTCCAGATTTGTAAATCATTATAGTTCCGGTCTTGTCGAGCAAAATCAGCTTTTCAGTGCCTGTGTTTCCTATCGCATTCATATATAGCTGCTCTAAATCCATAATAGCGCTGTAGGTAATTTTGTTGCCACCATTGACCTGATAAGCCAGACAATACTTGCCCGAAGGTGACATGCAAATCCTATATTTGCTATTGTCGGGATTATTTATGAAGGTGTACTTCTTTGAACCCCCTGTTGCATAAATGACTTTGTCGTTCTCGCTAATGAGAAGATCCAGAAAAAGTGGATTGTATCTGACCGAGCTGTTTGCTAGAACTTCCTCGAGACCGCTTCGGTCCTGTGTTTCTTCCCAGAATTGCTGATATGTTTTAATTGCATTACGATTCAAGGAGCTTTCCGCTTCTCGAGAAAACCCGTTCATCGAGTTATATATGTTGACATCATCGGACATGAGCAGGCTGTAGAACTGTGTATCCTTCTCCTTGAGTATGGTTTCATCGAACTCGCTAAAAGAGACCCAGGCTTTATAGAGTCCTCCTCCTATAAAGACCAGTGCTATTATGATCATAAAGGTATAAACCGCTGCACGCAGCCTGCGTTTTTTCGTCATAATGTCCTCCGTGGTTATAAGTATTTTAGCATGTATTAGTTAATCTCAAAAGCCTGTATTAAATAGTCTCGCGCCTTGGTTTCAAAAAATCCGTTAATTATTCTTGAAGATATCCGTTTAAACCCATATACTTTATGTAATCCGATTCAAGCGAGGAGGGAATTATTATGGCAGCAAAAGTTCTTGTAGTTGACGACGATAAGACGATCCTTAATATGCTATATAAGGCGTTGAAAAATAACGATATAGAGGCAGACCTTTCTATAAGCGGAGAGGCCGCTCTTGATTTGATTTTTTCAAAGTATTATGACCTGATTCTCCTGGATGTTAATATGAGAGGGATTGATGGATTCTCCGTAATCAAGAAAGTAAGGGCTTACGGCGTTACCGTTCCGATCATGGTTGTCAGCGGAAGAAAAGATGACGGCGATAAACTCTATGGTCTTGACATCGGAGCCGATGACTACATAACCAAACCTTTTAATCCGGTGACACTGGTTGCTAAGGCAAAGGCTTTAATAAGGAGAAGCAAAGCTACAGACAGTCTAAAGAGCATCATTATTACTGCAGGACCTTTTTCATATAACACTTCGACTTTGAGGTTTTTTAAAAACGATACTGAAATTTCTTTATCCTCAAAAGAAAACTCCATGGTCAAACTTTTCATGGATAATGTAGATCACATTTTCTCTAAGGATATGATATATAGCGTAATTTGGGGAGAAACGATAATCGATGAGAATGCGATTATGGTGTATGTCAACCGCATTAGACAGAAAATAGAAGACGATCCATCCAATCCTAAATACCTTATTACAGTAAGAGGTTTAGGATACAGATTCACCGTCTCAAATTGATAATTATTAAAATGTAGGTTTGGAGCGGGTGAAGGGAATCGAACCCTCGATGTCAGCTTGGGAAGCTGAAGTTCTACCATTAAACTACACCCGCAGACAAACTGTATTATAGCTCAAGTGTCTTAATTATTAAAGACGAATATATAACTTTCCTTTTTAACTTCTCTATCTGATTTCCTCGATTGTTTCTTTGATTATAGCTGGTAATTTCTTGCATTTATTCTCTGGAATCGATGCAACGGAAACCCTAACGCCGCCTCTAATCGGCACGAGGAAAACACCCTTCTTTTCCAGTTCCGCACATAATCTGTCAGGATCTTCGTAAGGTATAGTGACGAAAAATCCGGATTTGAAAGGAACTATTTCAAGACCGACGGACAACGCTTCTTCGGTGAAAGCATCCCCTCTTGCCTTAAGCATATTTCTATCAGCTCTTCTTTCATCTCTCGCTTCTTCTAGTAGCTGAGGATCAGCATAAATTTTCTCTATAATCACCTGCGGAGCTCTCGGTGAATTCGACCAGCTCGCTCTCGAAGAAAATGTGCAAACTCTTTCGAACTCTTCTGCAAGCTCAGGATTATTTGCCATGCATATCATAGCTGCACATCTGAATCCATATAGTGAGAATGTCTTCGATGCACTATATGCGATTATCGGTAGCACATTACCTCTCATGTTATCTACGACTTCGTAAAATTCGCGGGTCTCATCATCTTCTCCTGCAAAGTCTATATATGCGACATCGACAAGCAAAGCGATTTTCTTATCCATGTCAACAGAATCGAGAACTGCCTTAACTCCATACCAATCTTCGAGTGAAAGCGAATAACCGGTCGGATTGTTTGCCGGTGTATTGATTATTATTACAAGGTGCTCCTGATTCTTGAGGAGCTTCTTTACCTTGTATCCGAAATCTTCGATGTTGAAGTTACCCTCTGAATCGAACATTTCAAAGTATTCGAGGCTTCTACCCATCTCGGCAACTATGCTCGTATATGGTGCCCAGTGCCAATTATGAGTTAAGATCTTATCTCCTGGACAGGAGTAATTTGCGACAGTATTTCTTATCGCGCCCGTACCACCTGGAGTTGACACAACGGCCGTGAAGCTTTTGAGATCATAATTTCCGAATGCCGCTTTGACTATAGCTTCTTTGAAGCCTGGCGTTCCAGCAATAGGAGCATACTCGGCGTAATCAGCTGGTGAGAGGGTCTTTATAGCTTTCTCAACAGAGGACATAACGACAAGATTACCATTGTCGTCAAGCAAAGAACCTATAGTTGCGTTGATTACAGCTTCTTCACCTTTCTCCTCGATTAACGCCTTCGCTCTACCGCTCGCAGCGAAGACCTTGTCCTCGCGAGGGATATTTCTTCCGTTATAAGCTGCCAATGATGTCATAGCCATTTTCTCTTTCTCCGTTTTTCTCGGTTCTCTCCTGCCAATTACTACTCTTTTGATCTTTTCTCCAAGCCTGCTGAACTTCGCTTCATACTCAGTCTCTATATTATCTGCCTCTTCATCGGCATGAAGGTCTCTCGTAATATCTAATATAGTCAAATCCGCAGCTTGAATCTCCTGAATTGTCCATTCGAACAATCCGGTATTGTCTGTCTTGAACTCGACCTTCCCATCATCTTCGAGAGCGGAAAAATATGAATTCAATCTTTCTCTATAAGTGAGCCTTCTTTTGTACCAATAATTCTTCGGCATAGGATCGCTGAAATTGAGATATATTTTCTCTATCTCGGCTTCTGCAAACCAATCCGTGAGCGTTTCTACAAATTCGGGGATGAAAACAACATTCTTCAGATTCTTTTCTTCCACCTTCTCCAAGGCTCTCAGCATAACGCTACGGTGACCTTCTATTGCAACGAAAAACTTCTCGGGATTTCTTTCGGCGATTTCAGATATGAACTTTCCTTTTCCGCATCCTATCTCAAGATGTATAGGTTTATTATCCGATATTATGTTCCATTGACCTTTTTGCGTGGCAGGCTCATAGACTATAATATCCTCGAATTTTTCATATTTATTTTCTAGGTTTTTAATTCTTCTCTGTCTCAACCGATAAACCTCGATCCTATTAAAAGTGCCAAAAATCCCAGCATTATGATTCCAGCAACTATGTCTTCTTTATTAAAGTGTATCTCATTCATTCTGGTTCTTCCATCTCCACCGTGGTAGCACCTCGCCTCCATAGCTAGAGCCAGATCCTGGGCAATTCTGAACGAACTGATGAAAAGCGGAACCAGTATTGGAATAAGACTCTTCACTCTCTTGAGAATATTTCCCGACTCAAAATCCGCACCCCTTGCCTGCTGTGCCTTTATTATCTTGTCGGTTTCTTCCATTAAAGTAGGAATGAATCTTAGTGCTATAGTCATCATCAAAGCTATCTCGTGACTCGGTACGCCAACCTTCTTGAGAGGCCTCAAAAGTTTCTCAAGTCCGTCGGTAAGCTCTATCGGTTTTGTGCAAAGCGTGAGAAGTGAAGATCCTACAATAAGAAGTATAAGTCTGATGACCATAAAGCAGGCTCTAATCAGGCCTTCATAAGTTATCGTAAGTATCCACCAATGCCACAGGACCCTTCCGTCGAACATGAAAATATTGATAATAAAGGTGAATGTTATTATCAGAAATACCGCAGTCAGTCCTCTGAAAATGAATTTGAAGGGAACTCGAGAGAGGATTATTACCGTCAGCAATGTGATTCCAGCAATGAGAAATCCCCAGAAATTGTTAATAATAAACATCTCAACGATGAACAGAAATGTAGCAATGATTTTTGTTCTCGCATCGAGTCTATGTATAGGTGATTTGCCCGGAAAATATTGTCCCAGCGTAATATCTCTTATCATTTCTTCCTCTTAATATACTCTCGGATATCTTCCGCGGCTTCATCAGGTGTTAGTGCAAAACTATCGAAATCGTCTATACTGGCTGAAATCTGTTTCACGATTCTTAATATAGGTGGAACATCAAGGCTCATGGATTTTAGCAGTTCGTCCTGAGAGAAAACTTCCTTGGGACTTCCTTCAAGGGCAATTTTGCCATTCTCCATCACGACTACTCTGTCGCACATATCAGCTATATCTCCCATATTATGAGACACGAAAATTATTATAATTTCGCGAGTTTCACTTATTCTGCGAATCATAGAAAGGATTTCTTTATGAGCAGTCGGGTCAAGTCCTGCAGTCGGCTCATCTAGGATCAGGACGGACGGTCTCATCGCGATAACCCCTGCTATTGCCACCCTTCTTTTTATCCC
>CAYFWG010000044.1:3801-9779 GCA_964346775.1 uncultured Mogibacterium sp. | reverse complement strand
GAGTCGGAAGAAATTACTACAGAGGTGCCGTCAGCCAGTTCATCTGTTATTAGACCAGTCTCAGCATCCTTGCCAACTTTGAGATGTTCTACTATCTCCGTCAGTTTTCCGTCCTTTGCTGTGCATATCCCTCTGGATACCGTGCCGTTCTCAGAAAGAGTTTTCTCTATTTCGAATCCGACCATGCAATTATGTGAAGCATCGGCCTTGGTTGTAAGGAATTCATATATTTTGTTGAAGCCTTCTTTACCGTAGTAATCGTCCGCATTTATCACGGCGAAAGGAGAGTCGATAATCTTCCTTGCCGAAAGAACAGCATGGCCAGTTCCCCAAGGTTTGACTCTGCCTTCTGGGAGGGAGTAACCTTCAGGAAGGTCGTTTATATCCTGAAATGCATAACTGACATCGTATTTTTTGCCTGCTCCGTTTTCTATATGAGCCTTAAAAACATCTTCAAATTCTTCCTTGATGATAAAACAGACACGCTTGAAACCTGCCTGATAAGCATCGTAAAGGCTGAAATCCATTATTATGTCACCCTGGTCGGTGATTTTATCAAGCTGCTTGATGCCGCCATATCGACTTCCGATACCTGCCGCCATTATAACTAAAATAGGTTCCATGTATATCCTCCTATAAGCATGCCGATATGCGTGCCTTAATCTTTTTTTTACCCATTATTTGCTGAACAGCCCACAATTCAGGAGAATGAGTTTTGCCTGTCAAAGCAATACGGATAACCGAGCTAACATGGCCGACATGACCTTTGTAGTCGTCTGGATTTTTCTTGTAATCTTTCGGCTTCTCGGCATAGCCCAGTTCTGATGCAATCGATCTGATCTTTCCAAACCAAGCTTCGTTGTCATCCGAATAATCGTAAGAATCGAGATATTTCTGTAGGATGATTTTAGCATCTTCTGAAGCTTCTTGAGGGAATTCATCTTTAATCTCAAAGCTTTCATCGAAGAAGTATCCGATGAAATCATAAACCAGATCTGTACGCGGCCTTGCATCATGTCTTCCTATGTCAAGGAGCTTCTCCAGGACGCTCATATCCTCAAATACATAATTGTATTCAGGTGCAAATTCCGAAGCCCAGTCCTTCAGCCATGAAGCAATCTTGGAAACATCAATTCTCAGAAGGGTGTTTTTGCTTACGTCATTCAATTTGTTCAAGTCAAACAGTGCACCACTGCCCGACATCTTTTCGGTAAAGAAATGAAACTCGTTAATATCAGCCTCAGGGTGTTCAGATCTCCACTCCTCAAAGTCGGAGTTTAGGATCGTCATAAGATATTCTCTGACAGCTGCAGGGTGATAGCCCTGGCTCCTGTAATAGTCGAGTGAAAGCTCAGGATCCTTTCTTGTGGAAAGTTTGCGCTTGTTTCCACTCTCGTCGATCTTCATCAATTGTGCTGTGTGGCAATACACAGGAAGTTCCCAGCCGAGAGCTTCGAAGAGTTCTATATGTATAGGCAGAGATGAAAGCCATTCTTCGCCTCTGACAACGTGAGTAGTTCTCATCAAATGGTCGTCGACAACGTGAGCAAAATGATATGTCGGAATGCCCGTCTGCTTTATTATTACGACATCCTGGAAGTTACATGGTACTGATAGCTTGCCTCTGACTGCATCGATGATGTCGTGTCTTTTTGTATCCTCGGCTGAAGCATTTGGCTCTCCGCTTGATTTGAGTCTTATTACATAAGGTTCGCCAGCCTTAATCCTTCTTTCGACTTCATCGGAAATGTCCGAATCCTCGTGAAGGTTTCTATATTTTGACCAGCCTGAATAAATACCTGGGGTCAGCTTCAGGTTCTCCTGTTCGCTACGAATAGAAGAAATTTCTTCCTCAGTCAGGAAACACGGATAAGCCAAACCTTCGGAAATAAGTTTCTTCGCAAAAGTTCTATATATTTCGCCTCTCTTGCTTTGCGTGTAGTCTCCGTAATCGCCAATATCGCCATCGGAGGTCACTCCCTCGTTGAAGCAGATATCGAAAAACTTAAGAGATGAGATGATCGTTTCTACAGCATTTTCTACGGATCTTTTCTCGTCGGTATCTTCTATCCTCAAATAAAAAACACCATCGCTTTGGCTTGCAAGCCTCTCATCTACAAATGCACCGTAGAGATTTCCCAGGTGTATAAACCCAGTCGGGCTTGGACCGAGCCTGGTCACCTTTGCGCCCGCAGGCAGAGATCTAGGCGGATAAATTTTCTCGTATTCCTCAGGTGTGTGAGGAAGGGAAGGATATATAAGATTGCTAAGTTCAATATTATTCATTGTAACTCCTTTTTATTAAGTGTACTTCTAACATTTGATTATAAACAAATATAAGTCCTATTGCAAAAGTCTCATAAAGGCAGGGGACAAATTTAAGTAATAAAATTCTCTATCCCAATTGCTTCGCGAGAGAAAAAAGGCCAATCTGTCAAATATGAATACAGATATTAAAAGGATTGTATGCTATAATTATTTGATATGATTTTGTTCAAAATACTTTTATTAATACTGCTTGCAGCACCCGTAATTGCCTTCGCATTCTTCCTATTTATCCAAGTGTTGAAATTTGTCAACAAGCTCACAAGGATGGATAATCAAAGAGGGAGAAAGAGAGATATTTACAGGAGCAACGAGAGGAGACCGAGACTCTGATGAGAGGGCTATTTATTACGCTTGAAGGTGGAGATGGAGCAGGCAAATCGACTCAAATTAAGTTTATGAAAAGTTTCTTCGAAGAGAGGAACTTTGTTGTGGTGTGCACAAGAGAGCCTGGCGGAACGAATATAAGCGAGAAATTACGAAATATATTGCTGGACAAGACAAATTCCGAAATGGAAGCTGTAACCGAGATGATGATATATGCGGCTGCAAGGTCGCAAAGCGTCAGGGAGTTTATAGAACCAGCACTGAATAGGGGCGAAGTGATCATCTGCGACAGATTTGTAGATTCATCTATTGCCTATCAGGGATATGGAAGAAATCTTGGCGACATGGTTGCAAATGTTAATTTATATGCGACAGGTGGATTGAAACCAGATATAACATTCTGGCTTGATATAGATCCTAAGGAAGGTTGCGCGAGGGCAGCAAAGGCAGGAGAACCTGACAGGCTTGAAAGAGAGGCACTGGATTTCCATTGTAGGGTACGCGAAGGATATAAGAAGATATCGCAAACGGAGCCAGACAGGGTAAAACGAATAGATGCAGCAGGATCTATAGAAGATATCAGAAAAGAGATTGAGTCATATCTTGAACAGCTGATTGCGAAGAGGGACTGATAATTTGATCGAATTCGACAAGAAGAGAATTAATAATATTATTTCGCATAGTGGCAAAGATGACAACATCTCGCATGCATTTATCGTAGAAGGCGAGTCCGGGAAGACAAGAGACGAATTTATTGACTTAATGGTCGCAATCCTTCAATGCGAAGCTTCAAGTTCGGAAGTTAAACCGTGCGGATCTTGCAACTCATGCAGGCTTGTGACTGCAGGGACGAGTCTCGACGTATACCACATGGGGATGAGCGGAAAGAACTCGTACAAAACAGAAGATGCAATTGCTATGATGGACAAACTTCGCATGGGCGCATATGGCAAGCACGTCATAGGAATAATCGACGATGCCGATATTCTCAGCGAAATTATTCAGAATAAATTGCTCAAGACACTCGAAGAGCCTGAGCCTGGAGCTGTAATAATAATGGGTTCTTCAAACAAGGACAGGCTCCTCAAAACAGTAAGATCAAGATGCCAAGCGATAAGAGTAAGCGATTACACTGAGCAGGGTGAAGAGGACTTATCGGGTAGAGAATTCCTCGAAGAACTTGCTGAGAAGATAGCAAGCGAAAAAAGCTTTTTCTATGAAATCCGGGATGCGATATCAAAGAATATCAAGACTCGCAAGGACGCCGAGGAGCTGATCGGAATTCTCGAGGACAAGTACAGATATAATATGATTAATACGGAGGCGATAGAAGAAATGGCAGATGCTATAGATGTCGCTGAAGGACATAAAAAAAGGAATGGACTACAGTAAGGCTTTGAAGAGGCTCATACTGGAAGTTAAATAAGGAGGAAATATATGGTTGAGATAGTTGGAGTAGGATTTCGCAAATCGGGAAAGACCTACTACTTCGACCCAAGGGGAGAGAAATATGAATGTGGAGAGAATGTTGTCGTTGAGACAGCAAGAGGCATGGAGCTCGGACACATTCTTATAGAGAATAAAGAGGTGAGTGAAGATGAGCTCGTCGCACCTCTCAAGCCTATTGAGAGAAAAGCTACAGAAAAAGACATGGAAACATATCGCGAGAATTTGGCTCGAAGAGATGACGCTCTTAAAACATGCACAGAGAAGATAATAAAGCACAAACTCGATATGAAACTCATAGATGTAGAGTTTATGATGGACGGTTCGAAGATCGTATTTTACTTTTCTTCAGACGGCAGGGTCGATTTCAGGGAACTGGCAAAAGACCTGGCAGGATGTTTCCGCAATAGGATCGAATTAAGGCAGATCGGGGTTAGAGACGAGGCGAAGATGCTCGGCGGAATAGGAATCTGCGGAAGACCGCTTTGCTGTAGCAAGTGGCTTCACGATTTCCAGCCCGTTTCTATCAAAATGGCAAAACAGCAAAACCTTTCGCTGAATCCGACCAAGATATCAGGAACTTGCGGTAGACTTATGTGTTGCTTGAACTTCGAAGACAAAACATACAAGAAACTCAGAAAAGGAATGCCTAACGATAACGAAAGAGTTGATACGCCAGACGGACCTGCAAAAGTAATAAGTGTCGACTATTTTAACGGAAGAGTTAACACAAGAGGAATTGAAGTAGACCCTGAAACCGGCGAAGAGGTTTTCGATCACAAGATTAAGACCTTCTCGAAAGAAGAAATCAAGAGAAAGAAGAAGGGCCGTAAGAACGAGAATGTCGATGCGGATGAATCGATAGAAGAAGATATCCGTGAACTTGAGGCATTGATGAGAGATTTCTAATGACTGATTTGCTTCACGAGTCTGAAAGATTGGACAATATAGGGTTTGATGATTTAAAACTCATTCAGCATAAGGATTTTGCATACGGAGTCGACTCTGTCCTCCTTGCTGCCTTTGCGGCCGGAGAAACTGGAGCCAAGGGAATTCCTAACAACAGTTACGTAGGAGACATAGGAACTGGTAACGGAGTTATTCCGCTAATCATCTCTCACAAAATCCCCGGAACCGATATTCTGGGTATTGATATTAGGAAAGACGAGATCGATAGGGCTGAAAGATCGATTAAACTAAACGGTCTTGGTGACCGAATTAAATTCCTGGTTCAAGATGTTAGCGATTGGGATTCTGACAATACAGGTATATGTAGAAGCTTCAATGCACTGGTTTCGAATCCACCGTATTTCAAACGTGGAGGATCGATTCCCTCAAGCTTGGAAACGAGGTTTATTGCAAGACACGAGACAACTGCAGGAATATATGAAATTGCGATGTCTGCATCCAAAATGCTCGAAAATCTCGGAAGCTTCTATCTTGTGCATAGACCCGACAGACTCGTTGATATATTCGATGCCCTTAGGAAAGCAAGTATCGAGCCGAAAGAAATGCAAATGGTTCTTCCGCACGAAGGAGAAGCATCTAATCTCGTCCTTATACGGGGCGTCAAAAACGGAGGACCCGAGCTTCGAATCCTGCCTGATATCGTGATACGGAGAAAAAACGGGGAATATACGGATACCCTCAGCCGACTTTACGAGAGGTAGAACAAAAACTTACAGAACTATTCTAAATCTTGAATAATAAGCGTATTACCGATATAATTGTTACAATATTGATGCCTCAAATAATGGGGTGAAAATGAAAGAGGGGGATTTTATGGTTACGATTAGTTTGAAAGGCGTCTTGATCGGGGTTCTATTTATCGCACTCATCGTGCTGGTTGTTTTCCTAATAGTATTGGTTTCAAATTTGAC
>CAYFWG010000044.1:0-3791 GCA_964346775.1 uncultured Mogibacterium sp. | reverse complement strand
TGACTGATACAATCAAGAAGGCCAATGCAATCCTTGACGGCGGAACTTCAGCAGCTGCAGGAGCCAAGGCAAAGTTTGACAACATCGAGAATAAAGTCAAAGATGGCGCCGAGAAAGTCAACGGATTCGCGAGCGTAGGATTGAGCATGGCACAGAAGATAATTGCAAAACGCATGAAGTAGAGAATACAAGGAGAGTGTATTATGACTATTAGCATTAATCAAATATTAGTGATTTGCCTTATCCTCGTTCTTATAGCGTTTGTAGCAGTCTTTGCCAAGATGGGCATACATGCAATAGAGTTAATTAAGAAAATTAAAGAACTTACAAAAGCAGGTAAGAATGTTGTAGATGAATTCCAAAGCAGGGCGGATAGAGTTGAAGCAAGCGCTATCAATGCAGTAAATTCTATAGCGGCCGACACTGCTCCTGTAACAAAGGCTATAGGTTTGCTCACAGGTGGACTTATGGTAGTGAACATGGGAAGTTTTCTTAAAAAAATCCTTATAGGAAGAGGCGGAGCCCTGGCTGTAATGGCAAGCAGTAGAGAGAGGGCTAAAGCAGGAAAAGAAATTAAACGCACCAAGAAAGCCATTAAGGAGGTCAACAAACAGGCCAAATTAAGGGAGAAGGCTGAACACAAGCTCAAGAAGCTTGAGAAGAAGGCCAAGAGACGTGAAAAGAAAGAAAAAAGAAAGGCGGCCAAAGCTGAGAAAGCTTCATGCGCTGCTTAAAAATAAACTTTAGGAGAGTAATCAATGGCGAAAATTCTTGTCAATGATAATGGACCACTTCACGGAGAAGTGACAATTAGCGGTGCAAAGAACTCGGTTCTTCCACTTCTGGCAGCAACACTTCTTACTGAAGACACATGTATAATCGAGGGTGCACCTAACCTTGTCGATGTTAATGTTATGAAAGATATTCTACGCGGGTACGGTGCAAAGGTAGATGACAGTCAGGAAAACGAGCTTAGGGTTTCCACCGAGGAAATATTATCGGTAGAAGGGGATCCTGAGCTTGTCGGTGTTATGAGGGCTTCTTTATTCACGATGGGACCTCTTATCGCACGAAAGGGCAAGGTAGTAATGCCCCTACCTGGAGGGTGTACAATCGGAAAAAGACCGATAGGCCTTCATCTCAAAGGATTCAGAGCCCTCGGTGCAGAGGTGAAAGAAGACTATGAGAGCGAAAAGGTTATCGTTACTGTGCCTGAGGAAGGTCTTCAAGGAGATGTAATATATCTCGACTTCCCGAGCGTTGGAGCAACGGAAAACATCCTTATGGCTGCAACTTTGGCACAGGGAACCACAATAATAGAAAACGCTGCCAAGGAACCGGAGATCATCGAACTTGCAAACCTCCTCAATAAGATGGGAGCAAAGATAAAGAGTGCAGGAACGGAGATGATAAGAATTGAGGGCGTTAAGAAGCTCTCTGGTTGTATCCACGAAGTAATTCCGGACAGAATAGAAACTGGAACATTTATGCTGGCTGCAGCGATAACAAGGGGTGATGTCCTCATCAAAAATGCCCTTCCAGGCCACGTCAGACCTGTAATCGCCAAGCTCAAGGAGTGCAATGTCGATATAGATGTTACGCCTGAAGGAATTTATGTCGATGCAAGAGATAGAGACCTTATCGCCACAGACATTAAGACTCTGCCGTACCCGGGATTCCCAACGGATATTCAATCTCCGTTCATGGCATTTCTAACGACGGTAAACGGCAAAAGCGTGGTAAGAGAGACTGTATTCGAAAACAGATTCATGCACGTTGTCGAGCTTAACAGAATGGGTGCAGGAATTTCGACCGAGAACAGGGAAGCTGTTATACCAGGAGATAAGAAACTACGTGGTGCCAAGGTGAGAGCAACAGACCTAAGAGCTGGTGCAGCTATGGTACTTGCAGGACTTGTTGCAGAGGGCACAACGGAAGTAAGTGAAATTTATCATATAGAAAGAGGATATGAGAACTTCGTAGAGAAATTTAAATCGATCGGTGCAGACATTATGAAGGTAGATCAGGATTAATCGGAGGTAAAAATGCCGGACATACAATATCTGCGGCTTCTTGCTGAGAAGTATCCGAACAGGAGGGCCGTCAGGACGGAAATCATAAACCTGAGGGCAATTCTGGCTTTGCCAAAGGCAACGGAGTTCTTTCTCAGCGATATACATGGAGAATATGAGGCTTTCCACTATTTTGTAAGAAGCGGATCGGGAATGATTAGAATGAGGATAGATGAGACTTTTGGCGATGTCCTCAGCGAGAAGGAATGCGATGATTTGGCTTCGCTGATCTATAATCCCGAATCTGAAATTGCAAGAAGACACAAAAGCGAAGAGGACTTTGATGAATGGTGTCGCCTGGCAATTCAAAGGCTTATACAGATATGCCGAGTTGTATCGAGTAAGTACACCCGTTCCAAGGTAAAGAAAAGTCTTCCTAAGGCGTCGGCTTATATTATGGACGAGCTTTTGTTTGCAGACGATGCAAGCGATAGACAGAGATATTACGATGAGATCATAGAGTCGATAATTGCTTACGATGCTGCAGAGGATTTCATTTCGGATATTACTGACGCAATAAGCAACATGACTGTAGACAAGCTTCATATAATCGGAGACATTTTCGATAGAGGACCTAAGTCAGATCAGATACTTGAATACCTGATGGCGAGCAAGCGAGTCGATATTCAATGGGGAAATCACGACATACTCTGGATGGGTGCAGCATGCGGAAACAGGGCATCTATCGCTACCATGATAAGGATAAATGTTCGATACAACAACTTCGATATGCTTGAAGTCGGTTACGGAATAAACCTGAGACCTCTTGCGACTTTGGCAGAGAAAATATATAAGGACGATCCTTGCGAGTTCTTTCAACCGAATATACTTGAGACCAATAGCTTCGATCCTATACCTATGGATCTTGCAGCTAAGATGCATAAGATGATCTCTGTAATCCAGTTCAAGCTGGAAGGTCAGGAGATAATCGCACATCCTGAGTACAAACTTCAGAAAAGAAATCTCCTCGAGACTGTAGACCTGGAGAAGGGTACCGTAAAAGTTGAAGGAGTTGAATACCCTATGAGGGATTTCAACCTTCCGACATTGGATCCAGATAATCCTTACAAACTTTCAGAAGAAGAAGAGGAAGTAATGGTAGCACTGGAGTCTTCGATATTAAACTCTGAGAAACTCCAAAGACATATCGACTATCTTTACTCATCTGGTGGTCTATACAAAATAAGCAACGGCAATTTGTTTTATCACGGTTGCATGATCCTCGACGACGATGGGAATTTCAAGGATATAGAAATAGATGGTCGCACATATAAAGGTGCGAGATATATGCAGAAACTCGATGAGATGATAAGAGCTGCCCGTTACAATAACAGGCTCGGAAAATCAAATGGAGATGCTGCAGGACTTCTCTGGTTCTTATGGCTATCGGCAGATTCTCCTTTGTTCGGCAAGGATAAGATGACGACTTTCGAGAGATACTTTATAGCAGACAAGTCAACGCACAAGGAGCGTACGATTCCTTACTATAAATACATCGACGACGAAAATCTCGCAAATAAAATCCTTTCCGACTTCGGATTGAAACCAGAAATAGGCAAGATTCTCAACGGTCATGTACCAGTTAAGTTAAAAGACGGAGATTCCCCTATAAAAGCAGGCGGAAAACTATATATAATCGACGGTGGAATTTCGAAAGCCTACCAGAAGACTACGGGAATTGCAGGATATACAGCAATTTGCACATCGAAGCATACATAT
>CAYFWG010000043.1:2924-9925 GCA_964346775.1 uncultured Mogibacterium sp. | reverse complement strand
TTTGGATCGCAAGAATCAATGCTGGTGCAAGAATGAACGGCATTTCATATAGTAGACTTATGGACGGTCTCAAGAAGTCAGGTATCGAAATCAATCGTAAGATGCTTTCAGAGATGGCAATTTATGATGCAAAGGGTTTCGCTGAACTTTGCGAAACAGCTAAGAAGGCTATCTAATGGAGTACTTCATTGATCATCTTGGAAGAACTTTCATAGCGGCAATAATAGTAGCAGTTGTAGCGGTGCTATGGTGGTATCTACTAGAAAAGAACAGCCGTCTCAAGAGACAAAGAGCCGAGGCTCGCAAGGCTGCCGCTTTGAAAAAAATAGAAGATAAAACTTCTTCAGAAGATGATAAATAATCAATAATTGAATTATCGACTTGTTAAAACAATAAGCAAAAAACTCCGGCTAGTCCGGAGTTTTTTGTGTGAAATTATTTAACTAAGAAAGAACAATCAAAAGAAAAAGGTTTGTCGAATATATCGACACCTGTAGGATAACACCGCATTGTGATATTAGTGTTTGAAAATTGTGAAGGAAATATCACAAATTGCAGTGCACAATTTGAAAAACACTACATATTGTGATAATATCGGAAAGAAAATAAACTTATTGTCTCTCAAGAGAGGATACACTATGAATAAGAAAAAGAAGACTAAACTTATATTATATTTTGCGCTTTCTCTTGTTTTGATGCTTATTATTACAGGATGCAAGAAATCTCCCGTTGTACCAAAGGATTATGAATATGACGATTTATCCGTATATCTTAAGTTGGGCAAATACAAGGGTATCGAATACGACAAGATCAATACACAGGTTTCGAGAGCGGAAGTTCAGCAGTATATAGATGAAGCTTTGGCTGAATCGACGAAGAAAGAGCAGAAGAAAGAGGGTGTTATCGAGAATGACAGCACTGTAAATATAGATTATGTTGGTAGCCTGAATGGAGTAGAGTTCGAAGGTGGCTCCGCTAAGGATACAACGATCAATATTTCGGATAACAACTTCATACCAGGCTTTGCTGAAGGCTTGGTAGGGCACAAGGTCGGCGAGTCCTTTGATTTGAAGGTCACATTCCCAGATAACTATGGGAATGAGGATTTGGCAGGCAAGGAAACCGTCTTTAAGATTAAGGTCAACTATATCGAATCTGAAGATTCTCCTGAATACAACGACGCTTGGGTCAAGGCTAATACCGACTTCAAGGATACAGCCGAATTCGAAAAGAGTGCAAAAGAAGATATAGCAGCAGGAAAGAAACTCGATGCTGACTCTAAGGAAAAGCAGGAAGTCCTGGGCAAAATTATGGATGACAGCAAGGTTATCAAGTATCCGGATAAGGAATACGATAACAGGTATAACCAAATCGTCGACACTTACAAGGCCTATGCGGAGAACGGCGATGTTGAGTTCGAGGAGTATCTCAAAAACGATATGGGTCTTACGAAGAAGCAGTTCGAAAAGCTGGCTAAAGAAACAGCACAGAAGGCAGTGAAGCAGGAACTGGTTTTGCATTCGATCGCTAAACTCGAGAAAATTGAGACTTCATCCGAGGAGTACAACGAGTATTTGAGCAAATTGCTCAAAGATGCTGGATATACAGAAGAAACCTACGAAGAGGAAAATGGAATCAGTATCGCTGAATATGCGGAAAAGAACAATCTCTACACATCCTTCCTTTATCAAAAGGTCATGGATAAGGTTATGGAGTACAGCAAAGCTAAATAGGATAATGTGATGGAGCGGAGGTAAAATCATGAAATGTCCATATTGCAATTATAACGATACAAAAGTAGTCGACTCTAGACCGGTAGAGGAGGGGCTTGCGACGAGGAGACGCAGAGAGTGCAACCAATGTCACAAGAGATTTACAACGTTTGAGAAAATTGAGAACTCCTTGCTCGTAGTTGTGAAAAAGAACGGTACAAGAGAGAGCTTCGACAAGAACAAAATCGTAAACGGAATAATGAAGGCGTGTCAGAAGACAAACGTAACTTACGAGGATGTTCAGAAAATTGCCGACAATATCGAGCGTGGCTTGAACAACACGATGGAAAAAGAAATCAAATCCACTAGGATCGGAAGGCTGATCATGGATGAACTTAGGAAGATCGACCAGGTCGCCTATGTAAGATTTGCGTCCGTATATCAGGAGTTCAAGAGTGTAGACACTTTCATCGATGAAATCAACAAACTCACCGATCCGAAAGACAAGTCAAAAAAATAAAAGGAATTATCAGAGGTGAAAATGCTTAGAGTAGCAATAGATGGACCCGGCGGTACGGGCAAAAGCACGATAGCCAAAGCAATCGCAGAACGCTTTGGCATCGAGTACATAGATACAGGAGCAATGTATCGTTCAATAGCACTTAAGACTATACTCTGTAATATTGAACCGGAAGACGAGCAGGCAATTTCTTACATGCTGAAGGATACAACAATAGATTTTTCGGACAACAGGGCTATTCTGGATGGCAATGATGTCGGAGACAGAATAAGAACTAACGAAATTTCGATGCGCGCTTCTTCGGTTTCCAAACATCTATGTGTAAGAAACAAGGTAGACGAGGTAAGCAAGTATCTCGCTTCTACAAGAAACGTTGTTATGGAAGGAAGAGATATAGGGACTGTTGTTATTCCTGATGCTGAAGTAAAGATCTTCATGACGGCAAAGCCAGAGACAAGGGCGAGAAGAAGAGTGGAACAGCTCCAGCTGGCGGGGAAAGAAGCCGATTACGATCAGGTTTTAAAAGAAATAAATGATAGGGATTACCAGGATTCGCACAGAGCCATCAATCCTCTCAAACAAGCTGAAGATGCTGTATACCTTGACACATCGGATCTTTCAATCGAGGAAAACATAGATGCAGTAGCCGATATTATTACCGATAAATCGGGACATAAGGTATAAAGGAGAAACAATATGACAAGAGAGGGTAAAATTGCACTCGCAAAGATAAGATCGCTCAGCTATATGCTATTCATTTTCTATTTTGTTATGATCTTTCATCAATTGCTGACCGAGTTATTCAACACATCCGAAACCAAAATTCTCTTCGGTTTTATTGCGATAATCGCAACCCAGATTATTCTATGCACATTGTATATTCTGAAATTCGGAATGACAGTGCAGTCGGGGAAGAACAAAAACGTCGCTTTAATGATAGCAGCGAGAGTAAGGGTATTCTTCCTTATTCAGATTCTTTTCCTGATCATTCAAGCTATAAATGCAACCGTAATGAAGTCTGCGTTTATAGACTACGGGTGCATTGCGGTTAACTTCCTTAACATGATAATGGTTCTTAAGAATCTCACGATTCTCCAAAGAGGAAGCTATACACAGGACTTGATAGAGGAAGCTAATTGCGGATATAAAGCCAAGGATCTCAGGAAACAAAGAAAGCTGGCCGCACAAAGAGCAAAAAACGGAGAAGAAGAGAAGCCTGCTGAAAAGAAAAACAAGTCGAATAAGTCAAAGAAAAACTACAAGGCTCATTTAAAGACTGCCGAACCAGCAGTTAAAAAGAAGGCATCGGACAGCCTTCCAGATAAAGAAAAGTTCTCAAAAGCCGAGGAAAAGATCGAAGAGTTAAAGGCACTCAAAAAGAAGTAGAAGATTGCACAATAAAGATATGATTCGTCCTTAGAAATCTTTAATAATAATGGTAATATGCATATGTGTGCTCCGGATAGGAGAAAATATGCAAATCAAAGAAATGCCTGAATACGAAAGACCTCAAGAGAAGCTTCTTTATGGTGGGGTTTCGAGCCTTAGCAATTCCGAGCTTCTAGCCCTTATTATCAGGACGGGAACCAGTGAAAGATCGGCTATCAAGCTTGCCGAAGATGTTTTATCCTATGCTTCGTCAAATATCGGAGATCTCGGTATGGCAGAGGCGAAGGAGCTTACCAAGGTCGACGGCATCGGGATTTCCAAAGCCTGCTCTATTGTTGCAAGCATGGAGTTGGCAAAGAGATTTACATCGATGCAGGCAAGAAATAATTTTCGCCGTTTGTCGGACTCTTCCGATGTAGCGGAAATACTTAAAGAGGATATGTTACACGAGAAGAGGGAGATTTTCATGGCCCTCCTTCTTAATGTAAAGCTTGAGATTGAATCAAAAATCATCATATCGATCGGCAATATCGATGCTGCACCTGTTCATCCAAGGGAGGTTTTCAGACCTGCGATTAGGAAGGGCGCTGCTGCAATGATTGTTGCTCATAATCACCCGAGTGGAGATCCGTCTCCGAGCGAAGAAGATAAAATTGTCACGAAGAGGCTTCGTGAGTCTGCCGACCTTCTCGGCATCCGATTGCTCGACCATGTAATAATAGGTAATGCAGGATATATAAGCATGAGGGCTGAAGGTTATTTTAACTGAAAACATTTATGAAAGGGATCTTATGAAAAAAGAAAGAACCGTAAACGACTTTATCAATGCACTTAGAGATGCAAACCTCATAGCATCATTTTCTAATGACAGCCATTTGAAGGTAACATCAATAACTTACAACTCAAAAGAAGCTACTGATGGAAGTCTTCTCGTTTGTAAAGGAGCCCATTTTAAGGAAAAGTATCTTGACGATGCTATATTAAGCGGTTCGGTTTGCTATGTTACTGAAAATAAATATTCAAAATCGACGGACGCCTGCGTTGAGATAGTAGTTAAAGACATAAGGAAGGCAATGCCTGTTTTGGCTGAGACCTTCTACGGGAAACTATCGGACAAACTCACCATGATCGGCATAACTGGTACTAAAGGGAAGTCGACTACAGCATATTTCATGAGATACATCCTTGATGATTACATGTCATCTACTGGCGGAAACCGCACGGCTATTTGTTCGGGTATAGATAATTACGACGGCGTCGTCGAGGAAGAATCCCATTTGACCACTCCTGAGATAATGGAACTATACTCTCATATGAATAATGCGGTTAACACCGATATCAAATACATGACTATGGAAGTATCCAGCCAGGCGCTTAAATACGGAAGGGTTGATGGTATAGATTTTGAAGTCGGCTGTTTCCTTAATATAGGTACGGATCATATAAGCGGGATAGAGCATCCAGATTTTCAGGATTATTTTGATTCCAAATTGAAACTATTCGGTAAATGCCGAAATATGTGCGTCAATCTCGATTGCGAAGGACAGGCGAAGCTCAAATCTGCGAGCGAGAATTGTCCTAACGTAATCACATTCAGTCAGAAAAATGAGAATGCTAATGTTTATGGATATGACATAGATTCAAAAGAAGGCAAGGTTTCTCTCAAGGTCAAGATTACTGGAATCAAAGGTTATGAAGATAGAACGCAGGACTTCGTCCTTGGGACATTCGGCAAGATCAATATAGAGAACGCTTTGGCGGCTATTGCAATGTCTGCAGTTCTGGGTGTGCCTGTTGAAAATATTAAATCGGGTCTATCGAGGGCTGTTTCTCCAGGAAGGATGGAAGTTTTCTATAGCGAGAGCGGAAAGAAACTTGCTGTAGTTGACTATGCACATAATAAGCTAAGCTATGAGAAGTTCTTTGAAACTATAGTAGATGAGTTTCCGGGCAAAAAGATTATAATCGTCTTCGGATGTCCAGGTGGAAAGGCCTTTGCAAGAAGGGAAGAGCTCGGAACGATTGCTGGCGAAAGATGCGTATATTCGATCATTACCGAAGAAGACGCAGGCGAAGAAGACGTGCACAAAATTTGCAATGAAATTGCGGGTTTTGTCAAAAAAGCAGGAGGAGATTGCGAAGTTATAGTCGACAGAATAGAAGCGATTAAGAAAGCGATATCTCTGATGGATGACGATACTTTGCTCTTTATCCCTGGCAAGGGAAGAGAGACAAGACAGAAGCGCGGTGTTGAATACATCGATACACTCTCAGATGCTGAAGCAGTTGAAAAATATTTATAAACCACTCACAGAAAAACGCTAATATGTGGTATGCGCCCTCTTTACTGGACACCCAGCAAGGAGGGTATTTTTATTTTTTTGACTTGAATAAGGACAGGGATTGACCTATATAGGTATTGAATTCATTGACTAATAAGACTTATACATTTATAATAAGACTGTATTATTATGCAATTTACTCGGTGTTTTAATAATGCCGTTAGTGTGATGTATATATTACAAATAAATAACATAAGGAGGTGCTGCATGAATTCAGCAATTATACCTGTTTTCGTTGGCATAGTATTCCTTATTACCGGTATCGCATGTGGTTATATTTGGCGCAAAAATATAGGCGAAAAAACTATTGGTAGTGCAGAGCAGAAGGCTCAGAACATGATTTTAGATGCACAGAATACTGTCGACAATCTAAAGAAAGAAAAGGTTCTTGAAGCAAAGGATGAAATCCACAAGCTCAGAGAGGAATACGAAAACGAATTACGAATCAGAAGAGGAGAAGTCCAAAAATCTGAAAGAAGGGTACTACAGAAAGAAGAAAGTATAGACAGAAAACTCGATAATATCGAAAAGAGAGAAAACGGACTGACCAAGAGAGAGCAGTCCATGAACGAGAAGCACAAAGAGATAGACTCTTATATCGCAAAACAAGTAGCAGAACTTGAGAAAATCTCCGGTTACTCACAGGATGAAGCAAGACAGATTCTTCTCCGTGAGATGGAGACGGACATTCGCAAGGACGCTTCCGACCTGATCGTAAGAATCGAAAGCGAAGCCAAGGAAGAAGGCGACAAGAAGGCAAGAGAGATTATCACTACGGCAATACAGAGATATGCTGCGGATCAGGTTACAGAAACTACTGTATCCGTTGTCAGTCTTCCTAACGATGATATGAAGGGTCGTATTATCGGAAGAGAAGGTCGTAATATCAGGGCAATTGAGACTTTGACGGGTGTCGATTTAATTATCGATGATACTCCAGAAGCGGTTATCCTATCTGGATTTGATCCTGTAAGGAGAGAGATTGCAAGAATTGCCCTCGAAAAACTCATAGTTGACGGAAGGATCCACCCTGCAAAA
>CAYFWG010000043.1:2648-2885 GCA_964346775.1 uncultured Mogibacterium sp. | reverse complement strand
GCTTGGACTTGATGAAATAAAAGCACGCAGAGGCGGATTGCTCCACGATATAGGCAAATCCATAGACCACGAGGTCGAAGGAACCCATATTGAAATCGGTGCAAATATCTGCAAGAAGTACAAAGAATCCTGGAAGGTTATCAACTGTGTTGAAGCTCACCACGGAGATGTAGAAGCAAAAACTCTTGAAGCGGTTTTGGTCGCAGCTGGAGATGCTCTTTCTGCAGCAAGACCTGG
>CAYFWG010000043.1:0-2638 GCA_964346775.1 uncultured Mogibacterium sp. | reverse complement strand
TCAAGCGTTTGGAGAATCTCGAGAACATTGCCAATACGAAAAAGGGTGTAGATAAATCATATGGAATTCAGGCAGGCAGAGAAATACGTGTTGCCGTTAAGCCGAATCAAGTCAAGGACGATGAAGTTCCTATGCTGGCAAGAGAGATTGCCAAGAAGATAGAAGCCGAACTCGAATACCCGGGACAGATTAAAGTAAACGTTATAAGAGAGACGCGGGCTACTGAACTTGCAAAATAAAAAGAGTAGGCTCCCCTTAACAGGGGAGCTTTTCAGAAGTGTGTAGGATGATATATTTAGATAACAGCGCAACGACAAGACAATATGACGAAGTAACCGAACTGCAATATAAAATGGCTAAGGAGAACTTCGGAAATCCCTCTTCCCTGCATTCATTGGGGTTCGACGCAGGGAATCTTCTTTATGACGCCAGAAAGCAGATCGAAGATTCTCTATATGGCGATGGAGTAGTAGTATTTACTTCCGGCGGAACAGAAGCCGATAATATGGCTCTGGTTTCAACAACACGCAAGCTCAAGAGAAGAGGAAGCCGAATAATTACAACTAATATTGAACATCCTGCTGTACTTGAAACATGCAAGAGGCTCGAAGAAGATGGTTTTACCTTGGAATATATGGATGTTGACGAGTCGGGATACTTAGATCCCGAAGCCATAGCCGAAAGAATTGAATCAGATGTAATTCTCGTGTCGGTAATGGCTGTAAATAACGAGGTCGGAACTATCGAGCCGATTCTTCCGATATTCAAAAAAGTCAAAGAGTACAACCAATCTAATAACACTTCGATTGTCTTCCACACGGATGCTGTTCAGGCATTCGGCAAGCTCGAATTTGATGTCGCTCCATTCGACCTTGTTTCTGCAAGTGGACATAAGATTCACGGGCCAAAGGGCTCTGGGTTTCTGTACATGAACAAAAACCTCAAGTTGCCGCCTTTTATTACAGGTGGTGGACAGGAAAGCGGATACCGTTCAGGCACAGAAAACACTATCGGTATCGCCGGCCTTGGACTGGCAGCTAAGATAGCATGCGACGATATTCTGATTAAGACTCACAATATGGGAGAAGTAAACGAGTATTTGTGGAAGGGAATCAAATCGGAAATAAAGGATATAAGATTGAACGGGCCTGAGGAACTAGGATACTCCCTCTACGATTATGGAAAGAGGTGTCCTTCCGTACTAAATGTTTCCTTCTTCGGTACAAGAGGAGAAGTGTTACTTCACACTTTGGAGCAGGATAATATCTTCGTTTCAACAGGTTCGGCATGTGCATCTAATAAAACAGGTGACAGCCATGTTCTTAAGGCGATGGGAAGGTCGCATAAGGAAATAGAAGGTGCATTAAGATTCAGTTTTTCAGAATTTAACACAATCGGAGAAATGGATGTAGTAATATCCAAATTAAAGAAAGCTGTTGAAAGATTTAGAAAACTCGGAAGTTTTAGATAATAGAATATATCTCAAATGATCAATAAATCGATAGGAGATGATAGATTGGACAAAAAATTATATATAGTAAGGTGCGGTGAGGTAGCTCTCAAGGGTATGAATAAGCCTTATTTTGAAAGGATACTTCTCGAGAGGGTTAAAAAAGCAATTAAATGTTTTGAGGATACCGAAGCCAAGTGGATAGAAGGACTTATGTTCGTTCGAGTTCCAGCAAATGTTCCTGAAGACGATGTAATAGATAAATGTGTTCGTGTCTTTGGAGTCGCATCGGTAAGTCCCGCAATTAAAACGGGAAAAGATATCGACGAAATCGGCAAAGTTGCATCGGCATTTATGACGGACATTATAGACAAAGAAGGAATCAAAACCTTTAAGGTCAAAGGGAAAAGAGCGGATAAATCTTACGAGATAAAGTCGCCAGATATTGGCAGAATTGTCGGAGGAATGATCCTTGGGGAGTGCGAGACTTTATCGGTTGATGTCCACAATCCTGACTGCACACTTGTCGTCGATGTAAGAAGAGAAGGAACATATGTATTCAGGGATAAGATCAGAGGAGTCGGCGGTTTGCCACTGGGAACTAACGGCAGAGGACTGATCCTGATGTCCGGAGGCATAGACAGTCCAGTCGCAGCCTTTATGATGGCAAAGAGGGGAATGACGATAGAAGCCGTGCACTTCCATTCATATCCTTACACGAGCCAAAGAGCACTCAAGAAAGTTGAAGATATCGTCAAAGTACTTACGGAATACATGGGAACGATAAGGATGCACGTAATCAATCTTCTCCCAATTCAGGAAGAAATAGTGCAAAACTGTCCCGAAGATGAAACGACTCTTCTTGTTAGACGATTCATGATGAGAATTGCCGAACAGATCGCAATCAAGAACAAAAATACAATGCTTATAACCGGAGAAAACCTCGGCCAGGTTGCGAGTCAAACCGCAGAAGCTTTGGTCGTAACGGATTCGGTCGTAGGCATGCCTGTAATGAGACCTCTTATTGCGATGGACAAGGTCGAGATTATGGACAAGGCAGCTGAAATAGGTACATACGAGATATCTATACAACCTTACGAGGACTGCCGCACTGTATTCCAGCCGCAGCATCCAGTAATAAAACCGAACCTCTCAAGAATTGAAAAATCCGAAGGCAGACTCGATGGA
>CAYFWG010000042.1:5487-9990 GCA_964346775.1 uncultured Mogibacterium sp. | reverse complement strand
CCTGCTTCGAGTACCAACGGTAAATTCTCGATAATTGTAGTAATCAATGTCTGGATTGCCAGCATGATTGTCGGCATTAAATTCGGGATTGTTTCGGCTATTCCTTGGATAAGGGTTGTCAATAAAGTTATGCCGGCTTCGAGTATCATTGGAAGGTTTTGTGTGATCGTTTCGATTATCATCATCACTCCGTCCACGGCTACTGGGATTAGCATTGGCAGCGATTCTGTTGCGACTGTTATTAGCTGTGTGAATAACTGGACGACCGTATCGATTATGGTCGGAAGCAAGCCTTTTACGTTCGATAAAAGCGCCTCGAAAAGGACCGGTATGTTCGCTAGTACTCTTTCGATTACCGGGCTTACGTTATCGATTAAATACGATAAACTTGTGGCCATGTTCCCGACTAACTCGTCGATGTTCGCACCTTCTACTGCGAGCCCTGTTACCAGGTCTGAAAAAGAAGATTTAAGCATTTTAAACGAGCCCTCGATTGTGTCGGTCGCTTCCTCAAACGTCGCTCCGGCGATTCCCATATTTTCTTGTACGACGGCTATCGCATTTACGATGTTATCAAAACTTAACGAGCTTCCGTCGACTGCTATTCCCAGCTCCTCTTGAGCCTCTGTCATGTTTGCAGCTTCTGCGACGAGTCTTTCCATTTCGCTTTTTGTGCCGCCGTACCCTAATTTAAGGTTATCCAGCATAGTGTAGTTTTGTTTGGCAAAACCCTGATAGGCATTTTGAATGGAACCTATGTCCGATCCCATTTTGTTCGCGTTGTCGGACATGCTTACGATGGCTCGGTCGGCGTATTTAGCTGCGGCTGCGGTGTCCCCGTCCAGCGAGGATATTAAACTCGCTGAGAAACTCGTCACTTGTTCCATGTACTCATTCGCGCTTACCCCTGCTGTTTTGTATGCTTCGGAAGCGTATTTCTGGACTGTCCCGGATGCCCCTTTAAATAGTGTATCGACTCCTCCGACTAACTGTTCGTATTCTGCGTAGCCTTTTACGGCTGATCCTACAAGTGCCGCTGTTCCTGTAGCGATGGCGGCTGTTCCTGCTACTACTGCAGCTCCTGTTCCTTTTACAACTTTACCGAATAAGCCACTTTTTTTGCTTGCAGATTCCGCACCTGATACGAAGTCATCAGTAGATTTGCTTGCTTTCTCTAGCGTATCCGTAAATCCTGCGTCTGTTGCCTTCAGGAATGCTTCGACTGTGAATTTTTCACTTGCCATTTTTGTGTCCCTTCTTACTCCTGTACTCACGCAGATTTCTAGTTATCTGCAGTAAAGTGTCTTTGTTTTTAATTTCTCTGCTTAGTCCTAAAACTCGATTTCTTTCTTCCTCGACGTTAAAAATTTCATCTGGTTTTCGAATGATGAATTTTCCTTTTTTGTTTGTTGCACTGACAATTCTGTCTATGAACGCTTTTTCGATTGCGGCTTCTTTCTTATGAATCTCATTCAGTCTCCAAGCTTGTTCTCTAAGGTGATATTCCTTTAGCGTCATTTCTCTTGCTTCTTTATAGCTGCACCCGAACCTGTGCATCGCCAAAATGATTAATCGCTGGTATGTTTGTTCGCTTGATTCTTGCTGACTTCCTTCTCCATGACTTGTCGAGCCATCAGTTCTCTTTGCTTGCTTTCTTCTTCTTGTTGCATTTTCTGGATTGCTTTCGTTGTCGTCTTCATAGCCTTCTGCAATAATGGCTGCGTCTCGAAAGCATTCATAAAATTTTCTGATAACACCTCCAAGTCCGTCTCCTCATCAACAAGGAACATTTCGAGCTCGATTCTGGACGGTTTGCTTTTTTGGGTTGTTGTTGCTGCCTGAATGACATCAAACATTGCAACGATGTCTCCTAGCTTTAGTTTTGGCAAAAGCATAACTAGCCCCATGCCCAGCTTAAATTTGTTATCTGCAAGTTCGTACCGCTTGTCGATTTCTCTTAGAAATTCAATTCCGAAGGTTAAATCATATACCTTGTTGTTGATAGTTAATTGCATATTCCCTCCTTAAATAAAAGCCACCAATTCAGGTGGCTTCGGGTTTGATGTCGTTTGCCTTTAAATGCTTGCTATGATGTCTTTGAAAGCGTAGGCGATTTCTTCTTCTTGCTCTGGTGTTAATGTCACATATCCTGGCACTAATTTGCCGCTGATGTTCATCTCCGTGCTGATTGTTTCGTGCTCTTCGACGTCGTCGGGTGTCGTCCAGCTGTTTAGATACCCTTGCCCGTATAAAGCAGGAAGTTTGCCTTCTGCGTCTGGTTTGCCTTTCAGGTCAATTTCCCAGACTTCCAGCGTTTCTCCGTTATCTACCGCTGATTCCAGCATTTCGTTTACTTCGTCTCTCGTGGAGATTGCTTCAATCGAGATTACTGTTTCCAGCCCTCCCGTTGTTACGATAGCTCCGTCTTTGGTTTGGGTGGTTGTTGTTTCTCTCGTCTTCCCGATTTCGTGAGAAGTTTGCAGTGCGAGTCTTGCTGCAGACTCTGTACTTTTTGATAAAAGTCTAAACATTAAAATTTTATCTTTGCCTTGAATAGGCGTTTTTAGTTCTGCCATTTCGTTTTTCCTTTCATTAATATGCTTGAAATTCTAGAGAACAGCTAGCTCTCCATAAGTCATCATTTGTGCTGTTGTCCGGTGCGACTTCTATACTTTGGCTTCCTTTTATCGCTCTAAGATGGAAGTGCTCCTCGGTTTCGTTTGCGTTCGTGAGTTTCCCCATTAGGCTTGTTGCGATTTCGCTAACAAGAGCTCGGTCGTTTTCTGCTCCCCAGACATCAAAGCTATATGCTAATCTTGCCAACCCTCCTAGTTTGGTAGGGATTGGAATTATCCGTATTATTCCAGCTTGAATGAAAGGATACGGAGTTTCAGCTGGTGGATTAATCGGATAAACCTGTGCGCGCTCAGTTTTTAATATTTTATAAAAATAATCATAAGCACTCTGGTCTAGTGATTTTCTCATTTCGTTGCCTCCAATATCCTGTTCATGTCTTTTCTGAATTGTGGTAATACTTCGTCTAGCGAGTTTTTCATCCAAGGTCTTGCTGCCATGTATCTCGTCCCTTGGTGGACGTAGCCAGCGTAGCGCGCTGTAGCTTTCACTGACCCTGTCATTCCGTCGTCTTGTATGGATTGAATGTGCGAGCGTTTGAGTGTCCCTCCGTTCACTCGAGCGACCGGGACCTTGTCAGCACATTTCTTGCCTAGTTCTGCACTGTGATATTTTACAACGGCTCGCATAGCTTCCTTCGCTTTCGGTGTTTGTGGGATAGCTTTTTGGATTTCGCTTAATCCTTTAAATGTTATTTTCATTTTTGATTTCTCCAAGAAGATAACTTGCTTTCCTACGAACCTGTCTCGAGCTTAATATTTTATATTGCTTGTTTTTTAACTCGACCACGTCAGCTGTGACTACTTTACCTAAATGGTGAATGACTAGCCCTCTTCTGTACTCTTTCCCATACGTCTGCAACGTTTCTTGATTCTGTAAATCATAAGCTGCGACGAGTTTCTTTGTTATAACTAAATCGTCAGGATTTCTTTTCCCTTGTTCCGGGTTATATTCACCTCTGGTTATCTCGACAAAAGTTGCGGGCTTATCGTATCTCATAAAATCACAATCCTTCCAGCTCTTCTGCCAGTATTTTCGTCATCGAGAAAACTTAAAAGCTCCGACTCGTATTCGCCGAGCTCATTTCTTGTGTCGAATGTGACGCTATGTCCTTCGACGCTTTCGGAGTTGATTCCTTCCGAGCCTAGGCGGTTGTACCTGGTGATTGTCAGTTCGTCTACTATCCATTCAAGTTCGCTTGGCACTTCTTCGAATGCCTCCAGTGAAAGTTTGTTGTTTCTTGCTATTTGATTCAATCTTCCGATTAGCCTCTGATTGATGTCAAGACTTATTTGTTCGAGGATATCGTCCGCGCTCGTGTCTATGTTATCTCCTAGGACATAAAGTCTTAGTTTTCTGAGTCTATCTTCTGTCATAGGCTATCCGTCACTTTCTATTTCTTTGCCGCAGGTTTTTTTCTTTTCGCTGCAACTTTAGGTTTTGCTGCTTCTGGTTCATCAAGAGTAAGGAGACCGCGCCCTGCAGCCTCCTTAATTTCTTTGTCGGTGAAGTCAGCTTGCTCTACCTTTGTTCCTTGAAGGTAATATTTACCTGTTCTCTTTAGAACAAAAGTTTCATTTACTGTTATCTTCATTGTATTTCCTTCTCTCCGACTTAGCCTGCTACTTCTGCCGCTTTAACGCTTGCGAAGGCATCGTCCTTGATGATCATAAATGCCACGTCCATTGTGACTCTCATTGCGCTCATCTCGCGTTCGAATAAGTTTACTGGTTCTCCATCTTCGCCTTGGATTGTTGTAAGCGAAGCGTCGTTTGAAATTTGATAGCTTAGATTATATGGAATACCGTAGTATGCGTAGTTGAAGTCTCCTCCGTATAAAGTTCCTTTCGCAAAGTCTTTAATTTCTTT
>CAYFWG010000042.1:0-5387 GCA_964346775.1 uncultured Mogibacterium sp. | reverse complement strand
TATAAATCAAAGAAATCTTTTTGTTTGTAATTCAAAAATTCTCGTGTAACTGGAACGATGACGCCTAATTTATGTGCTGTTAGTGTGGCTCTCAACCATTGAGGTTTACTGGTTTGGATTCGTTGTCCTTCTCCTACCCAGTATGCGCCTAAGCCGTCTGCCAAAACGTCAATTTGTTTTTCCTTAGCTGTCATTGGTTCGTATTTTGCGAGCTGCATAATAATGCTGCCTTGCATAATGTCTTGAATGATTGGTTGTCCATACTCTGCTGGGATTTGTCCTAACATTTGGACGTTTTCTGGATTAAATGTTGCTGGTGTTACTGCCATGATTATTTTACCTTTCTGTTTTGTTTCGCGAATTGAGCAATATCTATATTTTCTTGGCTCGTTTCGCTGATTTCGCTTGTTCTCGGTTCTTTCTGTCTAACCGATGCTTTTATTTGTTCGTTGATTTGTTTGTCCCATTCTGTCTTGAGTTCTTTCAGGACTTCTTTGTAATTGTCGCGGTCTGTGCCGTCGGCGATCAAGTCTCCAAAAGCAAGGGGCAGATTGTTCTGCATCAAGTCCTCTTTGATGTCGGCGATGAATTCGCGTCTATCCTGGGCTGCTTCTCGTTCCTCTAATTCTCTAAGTCTTTCGTTTGCTTTTTCTTCTGCTATCTCTTCCGCTGTCATCGAGGCTTCTTTTTCCCATTTTGTTCTTGCGGTGTCGATTGCCTTTGCAACTCTTTTGTCAAAGATACTTTGATTCTTAGGGTCTTTCAGGAATTCATCAAAGTTCAGTGCTTTGTTTTCCTGTGCTTGGTTGTCTAATCCAGAAGTTTCACCACTCGAATTCGAAGCGGTGTCTCTTTGTCCTAGATTCCCTTCTTGCTGTTGCCCGTTGACTTGTTCTTGATTTTCCGTGTTGACTTGTTCTTGATTTTCTACGTTGATTTGTTCAGCCATATTTTCTCCTGTCCCTGCTGTTCTTACGCCCAGCAGATTTGTTTTATTTGCCTTGTCCAGAAAGTTCGCGCCTTCCCGTCTTCTAGCATAAAAAAGCCGCCCTGTCAAGAGCGGCTTGTCCTATGGTTGCGGCATTCCTTGTCATTGACCGCTTGCCGTCTTTCCGGCTGTCAAGATAGAGAGGATCACCTGCCTTTCGTTTTTAATGTTTCCGACATTTGTCCTTCTCCTTTCTTTTTATTCTGAACGCTTGTTGCGTTGTCAGTTTGTTTTGAGGTTTGTTAAAATGCTTTCGAGTTCTAATTGACTCATGTGCGCTGCTGTGCTACACCTGCAGTGAGGGTGATACATTGGTGCGTTCTCTCCTATGACCATTTCAGAAACTTTATAAATTTTACCGTTTTCTTCTGCGCAAAACGGACATGCGCTTGGCTCTGCTTTTATTTGGTACTCTGTGTAGCCACCTTTTTCATAGCTTTTCTTTTGCATACTAACTTGTACGCGTCCTGCTTCCGTGACGGCTATTCTTCCCATCGCATGATTAGCTGCTCCGAACGCCGGGTTAACGAAACGGCTTAGGCTGCTCATCCACTCTTTTGGATTCTTACCCTCGATGAGCGTCTTCGTTATCCCTTCATGGAGAACTTGCTTCATCGCTTCCTGGTTGTTCCAGATTCGATCTGAAAAATGGACACCGTGGAATTGTTCATCGACGACAGTTTTGGTTGCCATTTTCATTTCGTCTAGCGTCGATCGGTTGAACCCTAGTAGTCCGGCTTGTCTGTCCAGCTCCTTATCTCCCATAAATCGCAAGTGTCTCCTAATTGTACTATCGACTTCTCCTCCCATTTCTAAAACGGTGAGGTCGATGTTACGTTGTAGGAGTTCTCCTCTGCTCATCTTCATGGTGAAGTTGTACTGGCGCATTTCTCTGTTTGCCTTTTTGGTAAACGCTGCGCTGTGGTTCCCGCTGTTTGCTTGCCGGACGTATTTTCTAGCTTTCTCCTCTAGTTCTTCCATATCGAGATTTGAAACAAGAAGCTGTGCTCCGGAGTATGTTATTTTTTCTGCGTTAGCAAAATTCGTTATCCAACGGCTTGCTTCTTTTTCTACTTCTCTTTTGGTGTGGTTAAGTATCGAGGTTATTTCCTTTTTGACGTTCCTGTCTTGTTTGTTTTGCCACTCAAAGTACGCCTTCATTCGCTCTTGTGCATACGCAGCCGACCTGGCTTTCTGTGTGGCGATTTTGAGTTCTTCTGGTGTCATTTTCTTGCTTTCTAATTACTCGTTGAAATAGGGGCAATTCCGCTTGAATTTAGGCTATGTAAACCTTCTTCATCATGCGTATGATTGTCGAATCCGTAATCATCTTCAAATAGCGATGTTGTTCTTTGTTTTTCTTCTTGGATTTGCTCTAATTCCTCTTCTGCATCATCAATAAAGCTAAGCAATTTCAGCATAGTCTTTTGGCTTATTTCTCCTCCTGCGTCTCTATATGTCTTCAGTTGTTCAAGATATGCTTGCGGTAAGTTTGGAGTAAATGTAAATTCAAGTTCAGCAGGATTTCCTTTTGGTGTTTCGTTGACGTTGGCTTTTAGATTTTCTAAGAGTCTGTATCGCACTCTTAATCCCTTCGCGAAAAACTTTTCTTTATCTGATTTTTTCTGTTGAAGTCCAAAGAGCTTGTATTTTAGTGCTTCCCCACTTTGGTTGCCCGAGAACGCTTCATCGGAAAGATTCGGAATGGCTGCGAGTGTATAAATGTCATCTTTTAGTCTTGTCTTATACGCTTCCACGCCTTGCACGTCGTATGATTTGGTGAGGTAACTTGCTTTGATGTTGCCTTTTGATTCTCCGAAATCGTCCTGCTCTGGTAATAACAAGATGATATTAGCGTCCTTCATCTTGCGTATGTAATCTGGGTTGTCTGCGTTCTTTATTTTTCCTTCAAGTACAAGAATAGCATCGTTGAAGTCAGTCATGTAGTTTGCGGTATCGGATTGTCCTGCGTCGTACGCGTCAAATAAAGGGATTTGTTTTTCGTACACTCCCATTTTGTATCGGTCAGACCTGTACTCGATGATGGGCACTCCATTGAAACCATGCGGCTGGATTCCGTCTTCGTCAATAATGAGCTTGTTTGCGCTTGTGTTCTCTGTTATCGACGTTGGTTTGAAGTAGTAGGTTTCGTTGTGCGTGTAAAGCTCTACTCTGTACTTAATCTGCTGATGTGGTTTCCTGCTGTAATTATTGACCGGATAATATCTGCAAGCTCCGATGACTCTCGTTCTTACGCTTTGGTCATATATCATGAATACTGTTGTCGGGTCCAGTCTGTATATCTTGTCTTGGTCTTGCTCTGTTCTTTGGAGCATTTCATACGCACGTCCCATGTTGTTCTGATCCTTACCGATTTCTAGGTTGTGCGCGTCGATGTCGTTTTCCTGTCCGAATTGCTTTAATGCTTCGATAAATGCTTGGTCTTCCTCATTATTGCTTGTTATCTTCACCGGATTTGAAAGCGTATATGAATTGATAAAATTACTGATTACCTCAGCGAAGCTATGTCTTACCCTGTGGTCTGATTTGTTCTCCTCGATTCGTCTTTTTCCTGATAGGATTGCTTGGTTGTTCCCTAGGTAGTAGCTCTCGAGGTATTTAAGCCGCGGCACCTGGTATTTGAGGTGGTGCTTAATCATTGCCATTAATTGTTCCGGGTTCGCTATAACGTCTTGGATTGATTCCGCTCTGTATCTTAAAACGCTGTCCTTTGTGTATGTTACAACTGTATCTCGGTTAGTTCTGCTTACGTATGGGTCTTCCCCTAATTCGAATTGCATGTCTGGTGTAATTGCCATTGAAGGTCTCCTTTAAAGTCCTAGTTGCTTTATTGCTCTTATCTGGTCTGCTTCTTTTCCCTTGTCTTTCTCTTTAGACCGTTTCCGCCATACCTCGACGCCGTATCTTAGCGCTGCCATTGCGTCATCCATGACCTCCACCGGTTCATCTTCATATTGTCCCGAGGTCTGATCCTTTTTCCATTTCCATTGGGCGATTTCCTTTAGCGTGTTAGTGCAGCTTGGGTCGATGTATATTTTTCGCTGCTTCAACCAGTCAATTTGTGTCGCTTGATATTTTCTCCCTCGACTTGCTTCCTTCGTGACCGGTCTTGCGTTATAACCTGCTTTTCTCCACATCTTGATTCTGTCAGGCTCTGCTGAGTCGCACCACATGATTGGTCCTTTCGGGAACTGTCCGTCTGCCGCTTCGATTATTTCGCTCGTGTCTTTTCCATATAAATAAAGCTCCTTGATGATGTGGATGTCTTCTCCTATTAATCCTAGGAGCAGGATTGCGTTGGCGTGGTTAAATCCGAAGTCTTGGCCTATCGCTATATCATCGTAAGCAGTCAAGTCTTTGTCTGTTTCCAGTGCTTCCCAGTTGTTCAGGATTAGTCCACTGACTTCTCCCCATTCTCCAAGCCCGTAAACCCTGTATCCGTCCGGGTCGACTTGTCGCCTTCTTTCCATTCTCTCATAGTAGGCTTCATCAATAAATCGATTGTCTTTGTATGTACTATGGTGCGTAAAGACGTTCTTGTCCTGAAAGTCGAAGAAGTGCTTTTTAATCCAGTGCTGTTCGCTGACTGGGTTAAATGTTAATTTGATTTGATAAAACAGACCAGGTGGCAATATCCCACGCAGTCTGTCGTCGATTATCTCGAAGTCGTCTTGTGAGAATTCCGTTGCTTCTTCTATCCATACGTCTGTCAGGTTTCCATTCTCGAATGTGATTGATTTTAGTTTCTCCCGCTGCTTCTCATCGTTCGTGCCTCTGAAAAGGATTTGATTGCCATTTATGCAGGTTAGCTTGAGCGGGCTTATTCCTGCCATCCAGTAGTTCTGCAGTCCCATGCGGTTAATAGCCGATATTAATTCTGCGTATGTACTGTCCCTATTTGTTATTTCTGACTTACGCAGTGCTAGGAGATTTCGTCCTTTGTCGTTCATGAGTCTTAAAATATAGCCCTGCGCTGTGTCTGTGCTCTTCCCCGAGCCAGCACTTCCCTTCATGACGACGTATCTTTCTTTTGCTGTGTGGACTGGAGCAAATACCGGATTTGCATTAACCTTTATCGTCGCCATAATCGACCTCTATTCTTAGGTCTACGTCAAACTCTCCGCTGTGGTCGATTTTGTCTTTCCATTTGTCTGGGGCTATGTTTTTGAGTGCGAAGCATAGCGCTCCAACATCCGGCGCCATTGTTCTTTTTATTGTCTTGGCGCGTGTCCGTTGGGATCCTCCGACGATTTCGACCGTTTTCTCAGTTTCCTCGTATTCATACCCCATCGCGCGTTTATAAAGACTTGCCTCGAGTTCTTCTACTAGCTCTTCGCGTCCTTTTTTTAGTGCTGCCGCTAGTGCCGGATTGTGTTCC
>CAYFWG010000041.1:6902-10046 GCA_964346775.1 uncultured Mogibacterium sp. | reverse complement strand
ATAGGCATTGAGGTTGCAGAAAGAGTCTGGGGAGAGAATTACCAGGTCGTTGTAGCAACTCATCTCAATACAGATCATATTCACAGTCATATCATTTAAGGGAAGTTAGATTTAACTGGCTTCCCTTTTATAATTCGCAGCCTTTTACATAGTTAGCCGGCTTAAAAACGCCGGCAAGAAGTGAAAGGAGGCGTTTGAAATGAGACAGGCAAATGAAGGTGCAGTCTTATATCGAAAGATTGATAAGACGGTATATGAAATCAATGTGATACAGTCCGACAATGCGAAGGAGTCCGCAGAGGATATTCTTGTAAGGCTGATTGCGAATGAATCTATGCGTAATGTGAAGGAGGAAGAAGATGGCTAAGAAGAAAGGATTTATCACGGCTCTGTATGAGAGACTATCTCGTGATGATGAGCAGTTCGGTGACAGCGTTTCTATTCTTAATCAGAAGACTATGCTTGAGAATTATGCAAAGGAGCATGGCTATGAGAACATCAGACACTATACCGATGATGGATACAGCGGCGGTTCTTTTGAACGTCCCGGCTGGAAGAAAATGATTGAGGACATTGAAGCCGGAGAGATAGCGACAGTTATTGCCAAGGACATGAGCCGTATCGGAAGAAACTATCTTGAAGTCGGATATTACACAGAGGTTTACTTCGGTCAGAAGGATATTCGTTTCATTGCAGTATCAAACAATGTTGACAGCAGCAATCAGTGCAGTGCTGAGTTTGCTCCCTTCTTAAACATCATGAATGAGTGGTATCTCAAGGACTGTTCAAACAAAATCAAAGCATCTAAGAGAAGCCTAGGCAACTCCGGTGTTCATCTGAGTGTGCAGCCTGTATATGGATACCGCAAGCATCCCGAAAACAAACACAAATGGATCGTTGATGAGGAAGCAGCAGAGGTTGTCAGACTAATCTATAAGCTGTGCATTGAAGGCAATGGCACTACACAGATTGCAAGAATACTGTGCGAGAGGCAGATTGAAACTCCCGCCTACCATGCCGCCAAGAATGGTGAAGGCAGATTCCGATACAAGATTAATGAACTTGACCCGTACAAATGGAACAGCGGAACTGTTAAAGAAATCTTGAGCAGACCGGAATATCTTGGCTGCACGGTTAACTTCAAAACGGAAAGTAAATCATACAAAGAGAAAAAGAACATCATAAACAGCCCGGACAAGTGGGCTGTCTTTGAGAACACGCAGGAGCCGATAATAGATGCCTATACCTATCAGCTGGCACAGAAGCTGATAAAGACACGTCGCAGAGTTGACACCTTAGGTGAAACCAATCCTCTTACAGGGCTTGTGTTTTGTGCGGATTGCGGTTCAAAGATGTACAACCATAGAGCCAAGCCTCAAGTTGACAGGCAAGGGAAAAGGCAGTCGGGGTTTGACAGTTACAATTGCTCTGCCTACAAGCTGTCAGCAAGAGGAACATCATCAGAGGTAAAGTGCAGTTCACATCACATCAGCACAAAGGCTTTGCAGGAAATAATTCTCTACACAATAAAGAATGTGTGCAGGTATGCTATTGAGGACAAAGATGCTTTTATTCAAAAGGTGAAGGATCAGGTAAAGGCAAAGAGCACATATACGGATAAAGGCGGCAAGCGGAGATACGATTCAAATATGAAGCGACTGCAGGAGCTTGACAGAATCTTTAAGAATCTGTATGAATCATTTGCCCTCGGAATAATTTCAGAGGACAGATTCAAGATGCTTTCTGAATCATACGAAGAAGAACAGGCTCAGATTAAAGCACAGGTTCAGCGGTATGAAGAAATGCAGGTGGAACATGAGAGGACAGACAGTGATATAGAAAGTTTTTATTCCCTTGTAGACAGATATACTTCATTCGAAGAACTTACCCCTGCAATGCTTAATGAATTTGTTGATAAGGTTCTTGTGCACAAGGCAGAAAAGATTGACGGAAGAAGAACGCAGAAGGTTGAGGTCTATCTGAATTTCATCGGAATGATAGACTTCCCGGAACCGGAAAAAACTCCTGAAGAGCTTGAGCAGGAAAAGATTGATGAATACTGGCGAGAGAAATACAGAAGAACCAGAGACTATGAACTTGCCAGAAGAAAAAAGATAACCAAGAAGAAGCTTGCGATTCTTGATGCGGAAGAAAAAGAAGAAAGAGAGCGCATGATAAGAGAGTTTGACGAAGCTGTTGAAGCTGAAGGACTGGAGAGCATGCCGCTAATTCCGCAGAGGCTTTCTAAAGAAACAAAGCCAGATACGGCAACTGCATAGATATTATTGATGAATGAGCCACCTCAGACAAGGTGGCAACTACATGAGGAGGTTACGATGAAAAGAAAGTTTAAATTCGATGATTATGAGGTAAATATTATTATTAAGGCGTTGATTGAACTGAGGAATCAGCTGATTGCGGAAGGAAGATATACCGATGCGGTGGATGATTTGTTGATATTATTTTGCAAGTGATACAAACATATAAGCAAGTACATGAAAATACTATATGTGCAGTCGCACCGATTGATGTTATAATATACATTGGATATTTGTCAGTAGGGAGATGATATTTTGGCAAAATTAATTGAAAAATCGACATATCGTGAAATTAGAGAGAACGACTTAAAGTTATCAAGAGAAGACGCAAGTTTTTTGCTCGAAGGTATTTCAGCAGAAAGATTAGAAAAATTAGAGAATGGAAAAATCGTAGTCAGACCTGAAGACATAATAAGTATGGCTGACGGTTACAACAGACCAGAGCTATGTAACTATTACTGCCTTCATGAATGTGCTATTGGTAAAAGAAATGCTCGAAGTGTAAAAATTCAAGATTTGACGCATATTGCTGTTGATACAATAAATGCTCTTAATCAAGTGGAAAAGTTAAAAGAACGATTCCTTGAAATTGTCGAAGATGATCAAATAAGCGAAGATGAGTACCGTGATTTTGAACATATTAGAGGATACCTTGAACGTATAGCTTCAACTGCCGATAGCTTGCGAGTTTGGATAGATAAAACACAAAAATATCAGCAAAAGTGATAAAAAGCAAAAAAAACATGCTATTTTTGCAGAGGTAGCATGGATCTAATATTTATCGATATTAGGACCGTTTAAAAGCTTAAAAGCGTAGCTATTAGCT
>CAYFWG010000041.1:6155-6892 GCA_964346775.1 uncultured Mogibacterium sp. | reverse complement strand
AAACATGCTATTTTTGCAGAAGTAGCATGTTTTTCATATTTGTTTTTACTCTATTCATCATAGTGTGTATGAACACAATCACTTATAATACAAATATAAAGAAAGAGCTGTATTAAAAGAGTTCTCAACGTTTCTATCATAAACATCACCTCCTATTATATATTTCTCAAAGATGTTTATAATTGCGAGGGATATACCTCGTAGGAAAGGGAGAGCAAATGAGTAAAAGGAGTTTATTAAATACAGCTATGGGAAAAGTTGAAGCAATAAAAGGATTCATCCCAGTACCGAACGAAAATCTATTAAATTTTGTTGGCTTTGCTTCTGATAGCCGCAAAGAGGATGCAGATTTGCAGATGCAGGCAATGAAGTACGAAACAGAAGAATCAATAGCTTTAATGAAGTATTGCAACGAGCGAATCAAAGAGAAACAGGAAGAATTAAAAAATGATAATCTTTCACAAGACGAAAGAAAAGAAATTCATGCAGACATTAAAGCATATAACAAAATGGTAATAGATAAAAACAGTTCCGCTGAAGCAAGATATCGTAATGCGCCCGAGGAGCATAGAGAATATTCCAAACTATTATTCTTAGCATTGGTGAGTCTTGGTGGCGGAATTACAACTGCATATGCAGTGAGCAGAAACAAATAAATCTGCTAATACAGCTCTTTCAAAATCAATAATCATACATGGCCGGCCGGCTTTCAATTCAGCAAGTCTGGCGGTCTTTTT
>CAYFWG010000041.1:523-6145 GCA_964346775.1 uncultured Mogibacterium sp. | reverse complement strand
TCAAATCTAAGATTGAAACTCAATCGATAAAGGTGTCCGAAGCTGTTGAAAAATATGAAGCACTAGTAAATAGACGATAACCAAGCGAGAGAAAATTATATACATAGGCCGTCCGGCTTTCAATTCAGAAAGTCTGGCGGTCTTTTTTAGTTCCACGAAAGGAGGTTTTGTATGGAACAGAGTTTTGAAAAGCTGCGAATCATTGCAGGCTCTGAGATTGAGCCAAGGGAAGTTGAGTGGCTCTGGTATCCGTATATACCATACGGGAAAGTAACAATTATTCAGGGAGACCCCGGCGAAGGCAAGAGCACTTTTGTACTGAATCTTGCGGCAATGCTGACGACAGGAACCCCTCTTCCCTTCTCCGTAGGTGAGTACGAACCAATGAATGTCATCTATCAGAACACGGAAGATGACCCGGAAGATACGGTTGTTCCCCGCTTTATGAATGCAGGCGGAGATCTCAATCGTATCTTTTTTATTGATGAAAGTGATGCGGCACTAAGCTTTGCCGATGAAAGAATCGGAGAAACTATCCGAAGAACAGGCGCAAAGCTCATCATCTTCGACCCTCTCACATCATATATCGGTGAAGATATTTCAATCAACCTTGCCAACGAAGTGAGGTCGAGAATGAACTATCTCATTGATGTTGCGAAGGACACCGGGTGTGCAGTTGTCATCGTAGGGCACATGAACAAGATGTCAGGAGCAAAGGCGCTGTATCGTTCTCTTGGTTCTATTGATGTTGTTGGTTCAGCAAGAAGCTGTCTTCTTATCGGTTCGTCACCTGATGATCCGAGCAAAAGAATCATGGCTGTGCAGAAATGTAACCTTGCGGAGAAGGGAAAAGCAATCGAGTTTTGTATTGATTCCGGGAAGGTTTCTTTTCTCCGTCAGGTAGATGTGACAGCAGATGAACTGGTGAATGCTTTCTCTTCCGCAGGTAAAAGAACAAATACTAAGCTAGAGAAAGCAAAAGAAGTTTTGGTCTGTATGTTAACAGACGGACCGAAACTGCAGCGTGACGTTATGGCTGAGATGACATCTCTTGGCATCAGTAAACGTACCGCTGCCGATGCTAAAGGTGAACTGGGAGTCGTATCCAGGAAGGTAAAGGACGCCTGGATATGGCATCTCCCTGAGAAGCTTTAGCAACAGGGCAAGAACGCAACAATTTCAAGTGACACCACTAAAGGTGACACGATGATACTGCGGACTTGCCCTGCAAGGGGGTCAAGGGGCAGGCCCCTTGCGAACGACCTATGCAATAGGTGTAGTGAGTTACTCATATGGGATGCAGAAGCGGCTTTGCGAGGGTTTCAGATGAAACCTCTCGCTTAGTCGCTTCTTTTGATATGAGAGCCAAGGATGCAGACTCTCATACTCATCCGGCATCCCTTATGAGTACAGCAGGTTAGCCCGGAGGGAATGGCATTGAGTGAAGAATGCAAAAGACAGTGCTTTAAGGGTGTCAATGTGGATTGTTGCGTTCTTCCTCTCAATGCAGAAAGGAGCGAAATGAAATGGCAAACTATACGATACTGAGAATTGAAAAGAGAAAGCTTAATGCCGTCACCAAGATATGCAATCATCATGAGCGACTGAAGGAACAGTACAAGAGCAATCCTGACATTGATTCTGAGAGGACACATCTCAACTATCATCTGTACGAACCGAAGGAAAGATACAGAGCAGCTGTCCTTGACAGAATCGAAGAGGCAGGAGCAAAGCGAAGAAAGGACAGCGTTGTTCTTCAGGATTCGATTGTAACTGCATCACCTGGCTGGATAAACAATTTAAGTCAGCAGGAACAGAGAGAGTTCTTCGAAAGAGCATATGACTTTTTCACAAAGACCTTCGGAGAAGAGAACATGATCTCTGCTGTTGTCCACATGGACGAAACAAATCCTCACATGCATGTCTGTTTTGTTCCCATAACAAAAGACAACAGGCTTTCATCAAAGGATATCATTGGAGGACCCAGAGGACTGGTTAAGCTGCAGGACGATTTCTATTCTCACATGCATGAGAGGTTTCCTGATTTAAGCAGAGGCCTTTCAAGAAAGATTACTCAGCGCAAGCATATCCCGACAGAGTTCTACAAGAATGCTGACAACCTGATGTCACATTACGAAGAGATTGTAAAAGCAATCAATGATATCGGAGTGTTCAAGAACGGAGAGAAAAGAGAAGCTGCAATCACTCTTCTCGGCAGATATGCTCCGGAGATGGCGCAGATGAACAGGCAGCTTAAGATGACGGACAATTATGTTACAAGACTTGAGAATGCGATAACCGATTACAAAAAGTCTAATGCAAACAGGAATGATATCATCTACGACCAGAGAGAAGAGATCGAGCAGCTGAAAGACAAAGTGAGCGAACTTAATTTCAATCAGAGGAAGCTTCAGAGAGTAATTGATAAGATACCGCCTGATGTCATGGAGCAGATGAAAAAAGATGAGAGAGCAAGACGAAGAGCAGAAAGAGAGGAGCGCTGATGAAGAATGTGCAGATACCGCTTACGCTTTTCCTCGAGCTTTATGGATATGTTGTGCTTGGTGAGTTTAAGTTCCATGACGATATCGTCAGGCAGCTTGAGGACAAGCACCGGAAAGTCTACAACCATCTTCTCTATACCACAAGTAAGACGGCAAAGTCCGAAGAGGAACGAGAAGAAGCAAGACAAAAGTATCTTGATGAAGTCGGAATGAAAGGCTCATACAGATACTGACTCGTTATCAGATTAAGACAGCTGTGTGCCACACAGCTGTTAATTTCTTATATGAAAGTGAGGCAAATCTAATGACAGACAAGAATTATGAAAGACTAGAGCATATCGCAGTGCTCAGCGAGAACGCAAGCGGATGGAAAAAGGAACTTACTCTGACAAAGTGGTTCGACAATGAACCCAAGTATGATATCCGTGACTGGAGCAGCGACTATAGCAAGTGCAGCAAAGGCATCACGCTTAGTAATGATGAGCTGAATGTGCTTATGGAATGTAAGTCAAAACTTGAAGAATTGTAAAGAAAAAGGCACCGTCAAGGTGCCGTACATTATATCCATTATATCATATGTGATTATTGTGTTCATTATCCTAAATATAGTATAATAAAACAAGTATAATTATTTGAAAGGGATTTGATATGGCTTTAATTATTTGTCCAGAATGCGGAAAGGAGTTTTCGAAAAAAAAAAAAAAATGTCCACAGTGTGCCTGCCCGATAGAGTATGTATTATCAGTAATAAATGGGCAACAGAATCGGCGGGCAAAAAGAGTTGTGAGAAAACCTGCACCAATTAGAGTTAAATCTTATCAAGAAAGGAAATATCAACAAGACGAAGAAGATTTCTCGTCTGCACCAAAGTCAAGTGACACAACGGATAAGAGAACAGGATTGCTTGGGAAGTTTGATAAAGTTGTCGATTATGTGAAGACCGAAGGGGTTGATAATATTCTTGACAATGCTTTACGAGCATTAGATGATTCCGGCAAGAGACTCAAAGATATGAGTGATGAAGGAAGGGAAAAACTTTTTGATAAATGTGAGTGTAGTCATCAATTACTAGTTGATATGAGGCACGCAGGATGGAGCAAAGAAATTACAGTATATAACAGAGAATGGGCTGTATTATATAAAGGTTCAACATACTTTCGAGATAGAATTAATGATGGATTTTTAAAGGATTCGTTTGGAAAGAATGTTTTTTCAGTAAGCCAATGCAATCCAAATGAATATAAGTGGGAAATCTTTCCGTCAGATAGATATAAAACAATGATGGAAAAAGCAGAAATAAATTTTGATAAGTCCATTAAAACGGTGTTGAGTTATGTTCCTTCTATAAAGAAAGAAATATATAAACTCTCAAAATCAGATTGGAATGTGGAGATTAATCACTTAAATACTATTATAAATGTATATGATGCTAATAATAGGCATATAGCAACCATCTTCAAAAAAATATCAAGCAAAACAGATATTTATGTAATTGATTATTGGGATGAAGCACTAAGAGAAATGTTTATAGCACTCTCTATGGCGATAGATGTTTGCAAATCCAGTTATGAACCTAAAACAATACGTGAAAAGTTAGATTGGTAACACATAGAAATGAGGTAACGAAATGGCACTAATTGTTTGTGTTGAATGTGGCAAAGAATTTTCTGATAAGGCAGAAGCTTGCCCTAATTGCGGATGTCCTACTGAAGACATTCTTCAGGAATTAAAAGAAAAAGCATTTAAAGATTCAATTTATAAAGACGTGACAGAAGAATTGCCAAAAGAATCAGAACCTAAAGAAGAGGATGTAATAACTGAAAAAGATTCATTGGATAGCTTTGAAGACTTGAATGATTTAGATTTAGAATCCAAAGATGAGAATATTACAGAAGCGTTCACAATTCCAACTTATGATAATTCTTCCAAATTCGATAAAAAAATGGATGATTTGAAAAATAAAAAAACAGAGCTTACACAGAATAAAAAAAAATTGGTAGGTAAATTTGATAAATTAAGCAAAGGAAAACTTCAAGATAGGAGACCTAAAGGCACATCTCCTATGAATATGAAGAAAGTGGCAATTATCGGTGTTGCTATTATATTGTTGCTAGTATGTATTGTTGGAATTCGTTCTGCTTTAAAAGACCGTATCAATTGGAACGATATTGTTTTGGGTGAAATGTTACCAGAACCAGATTCACATAAGGGGTACATATGGGAAAATTCAGCAAAGAATTTAAATATTGATATATACGAGACATCGACAACTGATTATTATGCATATATTTCAGAGTGTTCAGAGGAAGACTTTTTGATTGATCCAGAAACTGAGGAATTTAGTTATTCTGCATATAACAAAGAGGGATATCGATTAGAAGTGACATATTCGGAAGACTCCGAAGAAATGTCTATTAACATGGAGGATCCTATTAGGTTAGAAACAATCGACTGGAATTTCGATGGTCTTGGCGCATACATACCTAAACTGGATTCCAATAAAGGGAAAATTATAAAGGATGGAAAAAAAGCATTCTCTTTATATGTTGGTGATGTTGATCAGATTGAATTTGAAAAATATGTTAAAGGATGTAGTGAAAAAGGATTTGATATATCCAGTGTGACTACTGATAAATCATACAAAGAAAAAAACTCTGAAAGATATTGTATAAAAGTAGAATATATTGGATTCAATATCATAAAAGTCACAATGTATGAGCCAGTCTATATTGTAAATATAAATGTATCCTGTTTAGGTAATCTCTTCATGAATAAATACGATGTTGATGCATCCATTGACGAAAACATTTCATTGGGTATTGTTAAGCATGGTAAAATGGAAACATTTCAAGCTGAATTACCAAAAGGAACTCATACATTGTATTGTGTAAATGATATTTCCGACGAAGACTATGAGGATTATGATGCAACAGGAAAAACGAAATTTGAAGTAACTGGCGATATGGATCTTTCTTTCGAGTTATATTGCAGAACAGACAGCATAGATGTTGACCTTATATCCGATGAAAAAAAATCTGATAAAGGTGAATCTCAGAACACCACTAAAGAAAAGAATAAACTTGGTGAAAATGAAGTTATGGTTCCTGAGTCTGCTTTC
>CAYFWG010000041.1:0-513 GCA_964346775.1 uncultured Mogibacterium sp. | reverse complement strand
TTCATGTATAGAGGTGACAAATATCAAGATGTAAAAAATGAGTTACAATCACTAGGATTTAAAAATATACAAACTAAAGCTGTATATGATTTAGGCACAGGATGGCTAGGACGCAGCTCGGTAGATGATGTGAAAACAATATCCATTGCTGGAAATAAAGACTTTGATGAAGGAGCTGTTTTTAATAAGGATGACAAAATTGTAATTACATATAGGAAATATGAAATTGATAATCCTTCTATAAAATATGAAAAGTATACAGTAGCGGAAATGATGAATGACCTTGATGATAATGCGGCTCGTGCGAAAGAGAAGTACTATGGGAAATATGTTGAAATAACAGGAAGGGTAAACATGATTGATTCTTCAGCATCATCTTTTGATTTGATTCCTACTAATAATAGATGGGAAATCCGCTCTGTGACTTGTGACGCAAAAACCGAAGATCATGAGAAAAAGATTATGAATATATCAAACAATGACGTTAACACGGCTAGAGGAAAAATTAATATT
>CAYFWG010000040.1:0-10127 GCA_964346775.1 uncultured Mogibacterium sp. | reverse complement strand
ATAATGTTCGATACAAGGACAAAAAGCGGATTGGTTTCGTATATCCACCCAGCGATGATGGAATTCTTTAACCCTGTTATAACTTCGTGCAATTTTAAGGGAGATATCACCGTCGTTATCGGTACAATCAATGCGACGAGAAGGCATGAGACTATTGCCCCTTTGCAAAGTCCGAGTGTCATTCCCGACAAGCTGTCTAGGGAGCCGATAATCTTCGAGCTTTCCTTACCCTTCCTTGCCATGTATCTTATAATCGTGACGCTGAGCCAGACTAGTACGAGTATGCCGAGGAAAGACAGTATGGTCAGAATGCTATCTGTATAACTCGAAGCGAGCAACTCTTTGCCTTTGACGGTTAGAGATTCAGCGGAATTTCCGATAAAGTCGGGCAGTCCGTCCCACATATCCGAAGATGATCCGCCTAAGGATTCGAGAACTTTGGCATGCACAAGTTCCCTCACGATCGTACCAGATAGAAACTTTCCACCTATATTGTTAAAAGTCACGGCAAGAAAAATACCCGCCAACAAGCCGAGCAGTTTGAGAGTCGTGTCGACTATGCCTTTTCGCTTTCCCCTCCACGCAGATATTAGAACTATTAATATTATAGCTCCGTCAAAAAACAAGCTGTATGTATTCATATTGTCATTATAGCCTACTTCATATTATTATGTGTTATTTTTTTGTTTTGATGTTTCTAAAAAAATCATAAATTCTCACTGTTTTCAGTGGGTTGAGGCTCTGCCTATCGTTGACGAGTAAATTTCTCCGTGCTAATATTATCAGTATATTTCAAATCCCTATTACGTTCGGAGGTTAATAATGGAGAAAAAGACGCCTTTATATGATGCTCATGTTAAATGCGGTGGTCACATCGTACCTTTTGGAGGCTTCCTCCTCCCCGTGCAGTACGACACAGGGATCAAGAAAGAGCATCTTGCCGTAAGGACGGAATGTGGAATTTTTGATGTTTCACATATGGGCGAAATACTCGTCCAAGGAGAGAAGGCTTGCGAGTTTTTGAACTTAATTCTGACAAATAATTTCTCAGATCTGCTTCCTGGCCATGCCAGATATTCTCCTATGTGCAACGAAGAAGGCGGCACGGTCGACGACCTTATCGTATATATGAAGGCTGAGAACGATTACCTTGTTGTTGTAAATGCTTCTAATACAGAGAAAGACTTCAACTGGATGAAGGAGCACAAGATCGACGGAGTTACCATAGAGAATGTTAGTGAGGACTACGCTCTAATCGCTCTTCAAGGTCCGAACGCGGAGAAGGTCCTCCAAAGCATATGTGATTCTCGCTACATACCATCTGAGTCCTACACATGCGTCTTCGATGCGAAAATTGGGGACATTGATCTTATGATTTCCAGAACAGGTTATACGGGAGAGGATGGTTTTGAAATCTACATGGCACCGGACAAAGCCGTAGAAATCTGGGATATGCTTATAGAAGCTGGTAGTGAGTACGGACTTATCCCTTGCGGTCTCGGAGCTAGAGACACTTTGAGGATCGAAGCTGGAATGCCTTTGTACGGTCACGAACTCACGGACGAAATCAGCCCGCGAACAGCAGGTCTTGGCTTTGCCATCAAATACGACAAAGGGGATTTTATCGGGAAAGCAGCCCTCGAAACGCTTGCGCCTCTCAAGAAGAGAAGGGTCGGTCTCAAGGTTACATCACGAGGCATACTGAGAGAACATTGTGATGTATATAAAGGAGAGAAACTGATTGGGCAAACGACATCGGGCACATTCCTTCCTTATCTCGAGCACTCATACGCCATCGCAATTATCGATGCCGACGAGTACGAACTCGGTTCCTCATGCGAGGTTGTCGTCAGAGGCAGGAAAATTGAATGCGAGATGGTCAAACTACCTTTCTATAAAAGGTAGCACTCGACAGCATATACCTTGTTATAAACTCAGATGAGTTTGAATATATAATAACCACTAAGATTATTTAAACAAAGGAGATTAAACAATGAATGATCCAAGAGAGCTTATGTACACGAAGGACCATGAATGGATTTACTATGAAGGTGATGATGCCTATATAGGTATCTCGGATTTTGCCCAGCAGGAACTTGGCGATTTGGTTTTTGTAAACCTTCCAGAAGTAGACGACGAAGTTGTCGCTGGAGAAGCTTTCGGAGATGTTGAATCTGTTAAGGCGGTTTCCGATGTTATTTCGCCTGTATCTGGCATCGTTCTCGAGATCAACGAAGACATTCTCGATGATGCGGCACTTATCAACGAAGATGCTTTTTCAGCATGGTTCATCAAAGTCGGTAATATTACCGATACAGAGGACTTCCTCACTGCAGAGGAGTACGACCGCTTGATTGCAGAATAATTCTTATTTCCACAGGACCGCTTAATGCGGTCTTTTATAATTGAAAAAGGAGGGTATTTTGGGCACTTTTATTCCTAACACCAAAGAAGAACAGCAAAAGATGCTTAACGACATCGGGTATGCGGATTTTGACGATTTGTTCAAGCTCATTCCCGAAGAAGCCAAATTCAAAGGAAGCCTCAATATTCCAGCAGGTAAGTCCGAGATCGAAGTATCCCGAACAGTCGAAGGTCTAGCGCAAAACAATACCGTTTTCCGCTCTATTTTCCGAGGCGGCGGAGCCTATAATCACTATGTTCCTTCCGCAGTAAATTCAATTTCAAACAAAGAGGAATTTCTCACTGCATATACCCCTTACCAAGCGGAGATCAGCCAGGGAATTTTGCAGTCTATATTTGAGTATCAGACTATGATTGCCGAGCTTACAGATATGGATATTGCAAACGCATCTCTATATGACGGAGCCTCTGCAGCTGCCGAAGCCTGTGCAATGGCCAAAGACCGCAAGCGCAGTGTTATCTATGTCTCGGCGGCAGTCGACGAAAGAATTCTTCAGGTAATTAAAACCTACTCCTTCGGCAGAGATACCGAAGTTCAGGTTGTTCCGTCGAAGAACGGCGTTACGGACAAAGACGCTCTTCGCAAATCCTTGGAAAATCCACAGGCAGCTTGCTTCCTCATGCAGTATCCGAACTATTACGGAATTGTCGAGGATGCTGACGAGCTGTGCAAGATCACCCACGATGCAGGTGCCCAGTTCATCATGAGCGTACAACCTCTTTCCCTTGGAGTATTGAAAACTCCGGGAGAAATCGGTGCTGATATTTGCGTCGGTGAAGGTCAGCCTCTCGGACTCGGTCTCGATTTTGGCGGCCCTTACCTTGGTATTCTTGCCACAACGAACAAAAATCTGCGCAAAATTCCAGGAAGACTTATAGGAGAAACTGTCGACTCAGCAGGAGAAAGAGGCTTTGTCCTCACGCTTCAAGCCAGAGAGCAGCATATCAGGAGGGAAAAAGCGAGCTCCAACGTCTGCTCAAACCAGGCGCTTTGCGCTCTCAAAGCCGGTCTATATATGACGACCATCGGTCCAAGAGGTCTTGAGCAGGTTTCGACGCTTTGCTCATCCAAGGCTCACTATATGGCTGATGAACTTGCGAACATCGGATTGCTACTTCTATATGAAGGTGAATTTTGGAACGAATTCGTCACGGTTTGTCCCGACGCGGATAAACTCCTCGATGCCCTCGAAGCAAAAGGCATACTCGGCGGACTCAAGCTCAAAGGCGGAGGCATCCTATGGTGTTGCACGGAGCTGAATACCAAAGAAGAAATCGACGAAGTTATAGAAATCGCAAAGGAGGTGTTCTGATATGAAGCTTATTTTTGAAAAGAGCCTTCCAGGCAGAGGTCAGAGCATTTTCCCTGATTGCGATGTTCCAGTAAAACTTCCGAAGTCGGCAAAGAGAAATAGCCAGCCTCGCCTTCCTGAGATATCCGAAAATGAAATGGGTAGGCACTATACGGAACTTGCGAAGAGAGCCCACGGTGTTAACGACGGCTTCTACCCTCTCGGTTCATGCACTATGAAGCACAACCCGAAGATTAACGAAGCCATGGCGAGCCTTCCGGGCTTTACGAAGATCCACCCTCTTCAGCCTGCACACACAGTTACTGGTGCAAATGAAGTTATTAATAATCTCGAGCATACTTTGTGCGAGATTACAGGAATGGATGCGATAACCTTCCAGTCAGCCGCAGGCGCTCAGGGAGAGTTTACAGGTCTTCTTTTAATCAAAGCGTATCTTCACGATAAGGGTGAGCTTGAGAGAAACGAAATCCTCGTACCCGACTCTGCACACGGAACTAATCCTGCATCGGCTACGATGGCAGGTTTTAAATCGATATCCATTAAATCCGACTCTTCGGGAATGGTCGACCTTGAAGATCTCAAGGCTCACCTCGGTCCTAAGACTGCTGGCTTGATGCTTACCAACCCTAATACTGTGGGTTTATTTGATGCGAATATCATGGATATTACAAGGCTGGTTCACGAGGCGGGAGGTCTGTGCTACTACGACGGAGCGAACTTGAACGCGGTTATGGGAATCGTTCGCCCTGCAGATATTGGATTTGACGTTATTCATATGAACCTGCATAAAACCTTCTCGACTCCACACGGCGGTGGCGGTCCGGGAAGCGGTCCTTGTGGATGCAAGGCTTTTCTCGCACCTTACATGCCGGGTCTGACTTGCAAGGATGGCAAAGAATATTCAAGAGCTGAGAAATCCATCGGGAATATGACGGGTTTCTACGGGAACTTCCTCGTAAATGTTAGGGCATATACATATCTTCTGACACTTGGAGCTGAAGGTGTTGCCGAAGTCGCTAAGAATGCCGTCCTCAATGCGAACTACATGCAGGAAAAACTCAAGGACATCTATCCTGTAGCTTTCGACACAACATGCATGCATGAATTTGTCATAAGCCTCAAGGAGATCCACAATGAGAAGCATGTATCCGCACTCGACGTCGCAAAGGCACTCCTCGACCACGGAATGCATCCGCCTACAATGTACTTCCCTCTTATTGTCGAAGAGGCTCTTATGATTGAGCCGACAGAAACTGAAACCAGGGAAACGCTCGACGATGCAATCCAGGCTTTCCGCGAAATCTACGAGATGATAATCAATAATCCTGAGTCTGTAACAGCTTCTCCTCAGACAACTCCTGTTCGCAGGCTGGATGAAGTCAAAGCCGCAAGAGAGCCGAAGCTGAAATACGAGTTCGAATAGTAAGCTGAAGTGCGGTTTCGAACAGTATATGGAATTAAGGAGACCCTCTGCATTTTGAAATGCAGAGGGTCCTTTTTTCATTCTTAGCTATTTGGTTTTAGGGCTATAACCTTGCCGCTTCCATCACTGCTTCTGCGAACGATGGATGAGGGTGGATTATGTGGGCTACATCGGCGAGAGTCATTTCGTTGCCTATTGCTACCGAGAGCTCTCCAATTATGTCGCTCGCCCTTCCACACATCAGGTGTGCTCCGAGGAGGAGTCCGTCTTCTTTTCTTGCGACGAGTTTGACAAAGCCCCTATCCAGGCCTTCGATTATGGTTTTACCGTTTGCCGACATTGGATATTTCTTGACGACAGCTTCTATTCCAGCAACCTTTGCCTCGTCTGCAGTCATGCCGACGACAGCAATCTCTGGGTCGGTGTAAATGCAGCTTGGTACAGTATTCATATCTATTACAGGTTTGCATCCGCTTATTATTGCAACAGCATTCCTGCCTTCAGCCGACGCTACGTGTGCGAGCTGGATACCTCCTCTGCAGTCGCCGATAGCATATATGCTCGGGCAAACCGTCCTGAAGTCGTCATCAACAACAATAAATCCTTTTGCATCCATCATACCTTCGTTAGCAACTAGAAATTCCTCGCCAAATATTCCTTCGGTAACTGGCTTTCTTCCGACGGATAGAAGTACTTTGTCCGCAGATACTTCTTTATCTACGCCTTTCTCGGCAAACGAAACCTTGAGCTTATCTCCATCTTGGATGATTTCTTTGACAGGAGAATTGACATGAACCGAAACACCCTTCTTTTCCAGAGCCATCTTGATGCTTCGTCCTATCTCTTTGTCCAGAAGAGGGAGAAGTCTGTCCATGCCCTCTATTACTGTAACCTTGTCGCCAAGGTCAGCGTAAATTGTAGCGAATTCTATTCCGATGACTCCGCCACCGATTATGACAAGTTCAGGTATCTCGGCTCCACCCATTTCAATCATATCCGTGCTGTCGATCACGCCTTCCAGATCCGCTCCAGGTATAGGTGGCATGAAAGGCTCCGAGCCTGTTGCTATTATAATGTTTGCAGCCGTGACGATTGCCGAATCTTCGACTTTTCCCGCCTCATTCCTTGAACCTGTAGAAACTTCAATCTCGTGAGCACTTATAATTCTCGCCTTACCGTTCAGGACATCTATTTTCTTCTTGTTCAGTAAGCCGGTTATGCCTTCTCTAAGTCTATCCTGAACTTCGTCTTTTCTCTCCCCTATTCTCGCGCGATTTGCCTTGAGACCTTCGACTTCTATACCTACTTCGGCACCGTTTGCCGCATATCTATATACATCAGAAGAGTGCATTAGGGCTTTGGTCGGGATACAGCCTCTATTGAGACAGGTTCCACCTATGAGGTCTTTCTCAATTACTGCAACTTTCATGCCGTGTTCGACAGCATAAAAAGCCGCTTCGTATCCGCCTGGGCCGGCGCCTATAATAACGAGATCGTATTGAAAATTTTCCATTTCTTTTTTTCCTTTTTCTTTCTTTGATTAAACCAATTTATTATATCTTAGCCGCTTACTCCACCGAAGCTGCTATCAGGTGGATTATCTCGTAGGCAACAGCCGAAACATTTCCTTCCACCTTGATGCGCTTAATCGCTGATGAATCGTATTTCACGCCTATGAGCAATTCTTCCAGTGAGGCAAACACCTCGGTCTCGAGAGAGTCCGAGTAAATCTTACACATGCTTATATTCTCACCCTTCATCGAGAGTCTGACCTGGACTTCGCCCCACTCGAATCTGTGGCAGATTTCTTTCTCGAAAGGAATTTTCGTACCAAGACGCCATTCTTCAGAAGTGTACTTGTCCCTTAACTCCTTCGGTATATCTGGGAGATTAACCTCTTCAGCTTCACTTCCATATTCTTTCTCAAAGGATCTGACCAGTGAGTCCTGCATGGATGAGATCATTTCCTCTCTTGACATAGCGGGAAGGTATTCCTTCAAATTCACAACCCTCGACTTCACAGACTCTACTCCTTTGGATTTCAGCTTTACCTCTGAAACCTGGAGATATTTGGACATGTCCTCAGGAACTACATCCATCATAATCGTGCCGTGATGATAATTATATCCGTCGGATGAGTAGTAAGCATGGCCGGAGAATTTCCTCCCATCTACGGTCAAATCGTTCCTGCCGTTGAGCTCAGCTTTAATTCCGAGCAACCTGCATGCAAGCAGAATAACCTCTGTCTGTTTGCCTATATCGTACAAAGAATCTTTGGCGATAAAGGTAAAGTTGAGATTTCCGAGGTCGTGGTAGACAGCTCCGCCGCCCGACATCCTCCTCGCGAGATAGACATCGTCCGCTTTGATCCTCTCAACATTGCATTCTCTCCACGGATTTTGGTTCCTGCCGATTACGACAGTATGTGCATTTTGCCAAAGGAAAAGAGTTACCTCCCCTTCCTCGGCGCTGAATGTCAGATATTCCTCAGCCGCAAGATTGTTGTATGGATTAGTCTTATCGGTCTTTATAACTTTGAGTTTAGTCTTTCTTAGTTCTTCTCTATTCTTCAATTTTGACTCCGCATTCTCTTTCCATTATCTTCGCAAAAGAATTAATGCACGCATAGAGTATCCCCGTGCAATGAGTTTTGCGTTCTGGTGTGCTGAATTCATAGTCAGCAATTAACTCAGGACAAAGGTTTGATTTATATGCCTTAATTACATCTTCGTTGAGTTCCCTTGTGAGATCGATGCATTTCTGAAATGCCGGGTCGCCTTTTTCTGTTCTTCCGAAAACCTTGCCGAGTGCCATTGTAGCTCCAGCTACAGCTCCGCATACATTTCCTCCGTCTCCGAAACCATAAGGAAATCCTGTCGCAAGGGCGATTCCGTCCGATCCTATTCCAAGGTCGTAGTGTTTATCGAGAACATCGAGGACAGACTCCGAACACATATATCCGGTTGTAAAATTTTCCTGTGCATCTTTCAGCATTGCTCCAATACTAACTTTGTTAACCATTTCAATACCTTCTTTCACAAATAAAAAATCCCTCTATATTCTATCTGAAAAGCAAACTTAAAAAAAGTCTTTCAGCTATACTTAGCAATCTGTTTTGCAAAACAAAACAGCTCGATGTCTCGAGCTGTAGTTGCTTTTAAATATTGGGAATCGTTTTGATCCACTCTAATTTCTTGATTTAATTCAGTTCTACCTTCATGAATTTCTTCTTGCCTTTTTGCAGAATAAGAACTCCGTCTTTGAAGTCTTTTTCCGAAACGCGGTAGTTCTTCTCTTTAACCTGTTCTCCGTTGACTCTTGCTCCGCCAGACTGAATCGATCTGAAAGCTTCAGATGTCGACGGCTCAAGGCCGACTTCCTTCATCAGTGCAGCAAGGCCCATGCCTTCTCCAGCAAACGACTCTGCGTCCATGCTTATGGATGGCATGTGTTCCGATACGCCACCACCTGCAAAAACCTCTCGGCTTGCCTTCATCGCCTGTGTTGCTTTCTCTTCACCGTGAACGAACTTGGTGATTTCGAAAGCGAGAACTTCTTTTGCTTTGTTAATCTCTGCGCCTTCCAAAGACGATAATCTGTTCACTTCATCCATAGGAAGGAAGGTAAGCATTCTGAGGCACATGTTGACGTCATTGTCTTCGATATTTCTCCAGTACTGGAAGAAATCAAAGACCGAGATTCTGTTTTCGTCCAGCCAAAGAGCTCCGCCCATCGTCTTGCCCATCTTCTCGCCGTCAGCTTTGACAAGAAGGCTTGTCGTCATGCCGTAAACTTCGATGCCGTCGAGTTTGCGAGCCATGTCTACGCCTGCGATAATGTTCGACCACTGATCGTTTCCGCCCATCTGCATCTTGAGACCGAAGTCTCTAGCCATGACATAGAAGTCGTAGCCCTGCATCAGCATGTAGTTGAACTCGAAGAAGGACAGTCCGCCCTCTTCCATTCTCTTCTTGAAGCACTCCGCTCTCAGCATCTCTTTGACATTGAACTTGGAGCCGATCTCGCGGACAAATTCAACGTAGTTCAAAGGTCTGATCCAGTATGCGTTGTTTGTCGATATGCACATTCCTGGTTCAGGCTCTTTGTTCTCTCTGCCTGGTTCGTATACGCCATTGTTTCCTTCATATTTCCACTCGTTGTCGAAAGGAAGGAATCTCTCAAACAAATTCTTGAAAGATGCGCAGTTGCTGTCTATCTCGTCTACGCACATCATCTTCCTCATGTCGCATCTGCCGGATGGGTCTCCGACCATTCCTGTTCCGCCACCTATAAGGGCTACCGGAGTGTGTCCGAATTTGAGCATGTATAGGAATAGGATAACCTGGATAAGGTGACCTACGTGCAGGCAGTCTGCTGTAGGGTCGAATCCTACGTAGAATTTGATCTTTTCCTTGCCGAGTAAATCTCTTATAGCAGCCTCATCGGTGCATTGCTCGATAAAGCCTCTTTCCATGAGCACATCAAAAACATTTGTGTGTTCACTTATATTATCTGGAATTGGATTTGTGAACATCTAATATCTCCTCCTTCATCTTGTGTATTATATTTGTCTTATTTCTTTATTTAGTTCCGAAAAGCCTGTCGCCTGCATCTCCCAGTCCTGGCAAGATATAGGCATTTTCATCCAGTCTTTCGTCTTTTGCCGCTATGTAGATATGAACATCTGGGTGAGCTTCAGCCAAAGCTTCAATTCCCTCAGGAGCCGCGATCAGACACATAAAGTTAAGGTCTTTTCCGCCTCTCTTCTTGATGAAGTCTATAGCCGCAACAGCGCTGCCGCCGGTAGCGAGCATAGGATCGACTACTATGATCCTTCTTTTGTCTATATCTTCAGGAAGCTTGCAATAATATTCAACTGGCTCGTGTGTTTCAGGGTCTCTGTAAAGTCCCACGTGACCTACCTTGGCATTAGGCACGAGTTCGAGCATTCCTTCTACAAATCCGAG
>CAYFWG010000039.1:6117-10153 GCA_964346775.1 uncultured Mogibacterium sp. | reverse complement strand
GGCGGAACGTTTGCAACAGTTCCCTCTATTATTTTGAGGAGAGCCTGCTGAACGCCTTCACCGCTTACATCTCTTGTTATAGACATGTTTTCGGATTTACGGGCTATCTTGTCGATTTCGTCGACGTAAATAATGCCCTTCTGTGCCCTTTCAAGGTCTCCATCAGCTGCCTGGTAAAGTCTGAGGAGGATGTTTTCAACATCCTCTCCTACGTAACCTGCTTCTGTTAATGATGTCGCATCGACGATTGCAAAAGGAACATCGAGTATTTTTGCAAGTGTCTGTGCAAGGAGAGTCTTTCCGCTTCCTGTCGGTCCGAGCATAAGAATATTGCTTTTCTGCAACTCAAGCTGATCCTTAGAGTCGGTTTCATTTCTCTGAAGGTGCTTTATCCTTTTGTAGTGGTTATATACAGCTACAGCAAGACTTTTTTTGGCAGGATCCTGCTCAATAACATATGCGTCAAGTTCAGCCTTAATTTCTGACGGAAGAGGGAGTTTTTTGCTCTTTTTTCTTTGAGATACTTCGCTCTCCTCTTCGATCAGCGATTTACATAAATCAACGCACTCGTTGCAAATGTATACATTCGATCCTACTATTATCTTGCGTACCTGTGAGCTCGTTTTTCCGCAAAAAGAGCATACAAGCTCGTTATTATCTGCCATTTGTACTCCTTAAGTTCTTATTGGTGTCTCTCGAGGACTTTATCGACTAGTCCATACTCTACCGCTTCACCTGAAGACATGTAATTATCTCTATCAGTATCTCTTTCTATAGTCGAAAGCTCCTGACCAGTAGCATCTGCAAGTATGCTATTGAGTTTGTGCTTTGTTTCCAGAATATGATCTGCAGTAATTTTAATGTCCGATGCCTGTCCTTGAAATCCGCCTAGAGGTTGATGAATCATTATTTCCGCATTCGGAAGAACATATCTTTTGCCCTTTGTTCCGGCAGTCAGAAGAACAGCACCCATGCTTGCAGCCATTCCTACACAAATAGTGCAAATGTCTGGCTTGATATATTTCATCGTATCGTATATTGCTAAGCCTGCGGTAACCATTCCTCCAGGAGAATTAATATAAATATTAATATCCTTATCAGGGTCTTGTGCTTCGAGGAAAAGCAGCTGTGCCACAATTACACTTGCAGTATGTTCTGTAATTTCCCCATCTATGAAGATTATTCTATCAATTAAAAGTCTCGAATAAATATCATAAGTTCTTTCACCATGACCAGTCTGTTCAACTACATAAGGTATGTAATTCATAATATCTCCTAATCTAAATCCATGTTCCGGCATTCAGCCGATATTTCATCTATATGGTTCTATTGTTCTTAAATTTCTATTTTTCTTCCTGCTGCTTATCGAGGTCAAGTACTTCAACTTCGACAAAGTCGGCATTGTCGTATATGAGGTCGATAGCTTTCTTTGTCTGAGCATCTTCCTTGAAGTAGTTAAGTGTGTCTGATCCTGCCATCTCTTTAACCTGATCCTCAGTCATTCCATACTGATCAGCGAAGTTCTTGAGCATTTCAGCTACTTCTTCATCGCTTACAGTAATGTTTTCCATTCTGATGATGTTTTTGAGGAGGATTCTTGTTTTGATTCTCTTCTCAGCTTCAGGTCTTGCATCTTCTTTAACTTCTTCGATAGTTTTGCCCATCCAATCCATATACTGTTTGAGGCTCAAACCCTGTGATGCGAGATTCTGGTTCATATCGTATAGCATATTATCGAGCTCATTGTTGATCATAACTGCAGGAACTTCAATATCGTTCTCGCTTGACAACTTCTCAAGAGCTCTATCCTTCATCATTGCAACATCTCTATCGGAAGCTTCCTTCTGAAGTTTCTCAGCGAGATCTTTCTTGAACTCGTCGAGAGTCTCGAATTCACTTACATCGCTTGCAAGTTCATCATCGATTTCAGGTAGGATTTCAACTTTAATCTCGTTGATCTTGCACTTGAAAAGAGCTTCTTTTCCAGCAAGTTCTTCTGCATGATATTCTTCAGGGAATGTGACTGTAACATCAACTTCTTCTCCTGAATCCTTGCCTACAAGCTGTTCCTCAAATCCAGGGATAAACTGTCCACTTCCGAGCTTCAGCTCGTGGTTATCAGCTGTTCCGCCTGCAAAGAGTTCTCCGTCAACGCTGCCTTCAAAGTCGATAATAACTGTATCGCCTTCTTCTGACTTACGTCCCTCAACGACTTCCATTCTAGCCTGCTTACTCTGAATGTTCTTTAGTTCCTGCTCAACTTCCTTGTCGCCAATCTTTGTATTGAATTTTTCAACTTCAAGTCCCTTATATTTCTTAACTTCTATTTCAGGGAAAACCTGTACGGAACCTGTGATTACTACAGGCTCATCCTTTTTAACAACAGGTGCTTCGATCGAAGGTTGAGAAATTACATCGAGGCCCATTTCTTTAACTGCGTCAAAGTATCCGTTTTCGAGAAGGCCGTTAAGAGCTTCATCATAGAAAACATCTTCTCCATAGTAGTTCTCAATAATTTTTCTTGGAGCTTTGCCCTTGCGGAAACCATCTATTGAGAATTTTTCTCTGTTTGCAAGGTATGCTTTGTTAAGAGCTTCCTTGAACTCTTCCTGTGTGAACTCTAAATTAAACTTTACAACGCCATTCTCATTTGAAACTTGTGTAGCCTTCATTAATATTATCCTCCGTGGTATAAAAATTTTATCTGTGTTTAGTGTTAATTGATTAATTTGAATATCTATTTTTCAAATGCTCTTTGAAGTTTAGATTTGTCCTGTGTTTGTAAGCCGTATTTTGTTTGAATCCTGTTTGCGAGGATTTTGAAATCTTCCTCATCTCCGTAGTACCATTCTATTTCCAGTTCACAAACCGGAACTGCATGTCCGTCCAGGTGGTGAATTGTACCCTCATCAAGAGATATGCAACTGATAGACTTACCGGTATCAACCTTTATCTGATGCCTGTCGTAGTGCATATTAATTGTCTTGACAAGCCTCTTGTTCCCAGCAGCAGAATATAAAACATCATATGCCTCGCTGGATTTAAACAGCTCGATATCCGGCGATTCGGCAAAATTCTCATCGTTAACAACGAGATTGAATTCTTCCCTTACGTGGAAGCCTTCTTTGACATTTACATCCCACTTGATCGTCGCGGTGATTCTTTCGTTTTCTTGTCTAATCCTATATGCAATTCCCCTGTTGCGGAAATCCATATCCAATGTATCAAAATAGGCAGCGCTCATATCTATTTTCTCAACAGAATTGAGATCGATCATATTGAACTCTTTATCATTAACTATAAGTTCAAATACACTTGGATCATCCAATTGGAATTTAAATTCTTTTTCCATATAATTTCTCCTATAAAGCTGTAATAAATTTTATATGCAGCCGTAATATTTTACAAGAAAACCGCATTATCTTCAAGGTTATTAGGTGTTTTATTGATGATATATTGATATTCTGTCAAAAAAAGTCGTTTTTCATCCTTAATTCAGCAATTCTACGAGCTTTATCTTGGATTCTCTGTCTTTAAAAAGCAATTTTGTCATTGCGATAAAGTTTTCTGAAAGGTCGCTTGCGTAATATCTGTCTTTAATTGAAGAATTTTGTGCAAGCATATCGTTTTGTTCGAGATATTCCCTTGCTTCCCTGATTACCTCGGCAGAAGAATTGTATAGTTTTATCCCAGGATAAAGCTTTTTAATCTGTTCTGCGATAAGTGGATAGTGTGTGCATCCGAGTATGAGATTGTTGAAATCGTTGTTTTTAACAAAATCATCCATATAATATTTGATCATAAGCTCCATGATTTCGTTATCTATAATTCCTTCCTCGACAAGAGGAACAAATGCCGGACACGCAAGGCTATATACCTCTATATCCGAATTTGATTCCTTTAGATTCTCTCCGTATACGTTGCTACCAATAGTGGCTTTTGTTGCAATAACACCTACCTTGGAACATCCGTCTTCAACCACCTTCCTGACCGTCGGTTCAATTACTCCCAAAATAGGAATATCAGGGTACTTCTC
>CAYFWG010000039.1:0-6046 GCA_964346775.1 uncultured Mogibacterium sp. | reverse complement strand
AGCAATTATGATCATCTTAACATCCTTAGATACAAGATAATCGACTATTTGCGTTGCAAATTTTCTTATTGTTTCTGGCGACTTCGATCCGTAAGGTGTCCTTGCGGTGTCTCCATAATAAATTACTTTTTCATTAGGCAGTTTCTCGTGCAATTCCTGCACAGATGTTAAACCGCCGAGACCTGAATCAAAAAATCCGATAGGTCTATTGTCCATACACGCCTCCGATTTTACTTCTTTTCATCTTCCAGAAGTTTATGTTTTTCAGTTAATTTTATAATTTCATCGGTCAACTCTTTTAGGTCTTTATTTGAGCTTCCCTTGCTTTTTTCAATCAAGTTCATTAGGTCGACTCCAGCATTACTCAGTTTGTTGTAAGCGGAAACCGCCTTACCTGTGGCCTTTGTAATCTTATATCCACGTGCCTCAACTTCACCTGTATCGCGGCTGGCTCCTTCTTCTTTTTTTGATCCGGAAGGCTTACCTTTTGCTTGAGCGTTGTGAGTTTCGACACCGCCTTGCGCCTCTTTTCTGATAACAGGTATAACCTCTGCTTTTCGAACGAGCTCGCATGTTTCAAGATTCCACACCTCTCCGCTATAAGGTGCTACCGCTGGTTTCTTTAGAAGTTTTGATGCCTCTTCTGCAAATTCATCCGTTACCCTGTCTTCTCCATGGTTAATGAAAATTTGAACATTTGGATTAACCTCCTCCAACCATTCGAGAAGCATATTCTTATCGGCATGGCTACTGAAAGCCTCGATTCTCTTGATCTCTGCTTTGACAGCTATCTCCTCGCCGAAAAGCTTTATCGATTCGTCTCCATCCAGTAATTTCGCACCTACAGTGCCAGGGCTTTGGTAACCTACGAATAAAACCGAACATTCTGGTCTCCATAGATTGTGTTTGAGATGATGTCTTATCCTTCCAGCCTCACACATTCCTGCGGCCGAAATAATTACCTTCGGTGTTGTATCCGCATTTATTGCTATCGATTCATCGGTTGAAACAGACACCTTCAAATCAGGGAAGGCTATAGGATTGATTCCCTTTTTGACCAAATCCAGCGCTTCTTCGTCGTAATATGCATCCATTCCTGAACTGTATATATTCGTCGCTTCAACAGCAAGTGGACTATCGACGTAAACTGGAAATCCGTCGTGGTTTTTCACTAAATCATTCTCTTTGATAACTCTTATGTAATAGAGAAGTTCCTGTGTTCTTCCTACTGCAAAAGCTGGAATTACGACGTTTCCTCCCCTATCGAGAGTTCTTTGAATTATCTCCGAAATGTCTTTGACATAGTCAGGTTTTTCATCGTGCAATCTGTCACCGTATGTGGATTCGCATACTACATAGTCCGCATTTGGAGGTGTTTGAGGGGATCTTATAAGTGGCTTGTTGATATTACCCAGGTCGCCAGAGAACAGTATCGTTTTTTCTTTACCACCCTCTTTCAATGTAAAGAGTACATTCGATGAACCGAGCAAATGTCCAGCATCTATATATTCAATAGTTACACCCTCAGAAATCTCAATCTCTTCGTTATATCCAGCTGTTTTGAATTTTTTCAGGGTATTCTGTGCATCCTCTGTGGTATAGAGCGGTACGTAATCTTCTCTTCCGGCTCTTTTCCCCTTGCGGTTTCTCCATTTCGCTTCGAATTCCTGTATATGTGCAGAGTCGAGGAGCATTATATTACAAAGCTGTCTCGTCGCCTCAGTTGAGTAAATCGGTCCTGTGTATCCATGAGCTACAAGAAAAGGTAATTTGCCACTGTGATCAATATGAGCATGTGTAACGACAACCATGTCAATATCTCTCGGATCAACGGGTATTTGTATATTCTCGAATATATCGGCTCCTTGCTCCATACCGCAGTCGACAAGTATGTTCTTCCCGTTTACCTCTATGAGAGTACAAGAACCTGTTACCTCGTGTGTTGCTCCTATAAATGTAACATTCATTTCGACCTCCCTTACAGATGTCATTTTCTATATCAAAAATTTAATTAATTATACCATGTTAGACAAGTGGCGGTCATTTAAAAAAGAGTCGGACAGTATTGTGCCGACTCTTTCAAGATAATCTAATAACCTTTAATCATAATTGTCTCTTTTACGGCCTCGTGAAAAACTATAAGCTTCTTCAAATTAATTACGATTATGTTATACCATATTTATTAGCACTCGTCAATAACGAGTGCCAGCTTTTTATTTCCTTCCCGGATTTCTTTTGTCGATTTCCGGTACGTAGTCTTCATCTCTAAGATAGTTCGTAAAACCGTTTCCTCTTATCTCGTTAACCGAGGAAATCGTGATAAATGCATTCTCGTCTATATCGAGGACAGCATTTTTTATGCCGTTAAGAGCTCTGTTGCTCACGACTGAATATATGGCATCTTTCCTCTCTCTGAGATAACCGCCTTCCCCTTTTAAGATGGAAGTTCCGTATCCCATTTCAAGAAGTTTCTCGTTGATTTCGAAACTCCTACCGCTGAAAATAATCAGTTGAACCCCGCCTTCATTGAGCAGAAGAACCTTCTGCATTACAACGGAATATATAATCGCATACAAAATGCCAAGAATTACTCCATTTGTCTTAGTGAATGGGAGCTGAGAGAGAAATATTAATATATCTATTGCCGATAAAATTGGCGGAACCTTCCAGCCGAATTTTTTATTCAAAATCAGCGGAGGGATTTCTATTCCTCCCGTAGAAGCACCAATTCTAATAACCATTCCAATGCCTACACCATCCAGTATTCCGGCGCAAATCGCCGCTACAAGAGGGTCTTCAACCAGATTGTGAAGAACTTCGAAGCCTTGGAAGAATTGCAGGAATATAGGGAAAGCAAAAGTTCCGACGGTTATACTTGCTGCAAATTTCTTGCCGAGAACGACGGCACCGAGGATAAAGAATCCTATATTGACTGCATATACCACCGGTGCTACGCCTATTCCCGTAAAATAATTAATAGTTCTTCCTATGCCCGTAGTACCCGACACTACCATATTATATGGAAGCGCAAAGCATGCCATACCCATCGTGCTTAACGCGATGCCTATAAGCAATTGTGCAATATTAAAACTGAACTTTAAATATTTTTTCACTTTGTACCTTTAAAACTAATTATCCCTCGAAAGGAACTACGATAATATCCTTTGTGTAGTCGTTGAGAACTTCGCATCCATCTTCAGTTGTGATAACGAGGTCTTCGATTCTAACGCCGATTCCTTCGTCATACAGATAGATTCCTGGCTCAATAGAGAAGCACTGTCCAACTTCAATTACAGCTTCGTTAACTGATGAAACATCGCCCCACTCATGGTCTTCGATACCGCATGAATGACCAGTTCTATGTGTGAAGTACTCTCCGAATCCCTTCTCAGTGATGTAATCACGGCATGCTAGGTCAACGTCCTTCATCTTGTTACCTGGCTTTGCTGCCTCGATTCCACGTTTCTGAGCTTCTTTAACGATCTCATAGATTTCCTTTTGTCTTTCGCTAATTTCGCCAAGGAAGATTGTTCTTGTCATATCCGAAGCATAGCTGTCCTTAAGTCCACCTATATCGAGGATGACACAGTCACCTTTCTTTCCTACAGTTCCGTCTGTAACGTGGTGAGGGTCAGCAGCATTTGCCGCATAAGCTGTGATAGGGTCGAAAGAAACATCCTCGCAGCCGTGCTTTGCATAAAGCTCTCTTGTAATCTTGTTAAGTTCTGTTTCAGGAAGACCCTTTGCTGCATATGGGATAAGCTCTTCCATTACTTGATCATTAATTTTGGATGATATTCTCAGAAGCTTTTTTTCTTCTTCATCCTTAATCTGACGAACTTTATCTACTATAGGTGATCCGTTTACAAACTTGCTTCCGCAACCGAGCTCCTGAAGTCTCAGAAGGAAGTGTGCTGGCCAAACCTTATCGATTCCTACAGGTTTATCAGCTTCAAGGAACTGAGTCATAATTTCTACTCCGTCCTCAATATCATCGTAGTATGTAATTCCAACGCCGAGATCTCCCTGCTGAGGGAAAAGCTTATTAATCATCATATGATGTTTTCCGTCGGTTCTCAGTATAAGGGTGAGCATTCTTTCACCAGGAACGATCCAATGTCCAGTGAGATAGAAGATTGCTACAGGATCGGAAATGATCATCTGTGGCAGTTCCTGCTCGTTCATTTTAGCTAAAATGCGTTCTACTCTTCCTTTGTTCATTTTTTTTACATCCTTTCTGTAACTGAGAAATATCTCCAACAATAAACTGCTACATATTTGCAGCAGTTTATTGTCTACCATAGACTTTCGCTATAGTTAATATTAAATTATTTCTATTCTTCGTCTGCTATTGCTGCTTCGAACTTCTTTGAGAAGATGATGAGCAGAGCTCCGATTACAAAGATGAGAACAGCTGTAAATCCGAATGCAGGGATGAAGTTCTTAGCCATAATGTTGTAAAGAGGGCCATATGCCAATCCTGCAAAGAAGATTACGAGTGGCCATACTCCGAGAAGTGTTCCCAGCAATTTCTTAGGAGCGTACTCACTGATGAATGAGTTTCCAAGAGGTGAGAACAGTACTTCGCCTACTGTCATACAAACAGCAGTCAAGATTACGACCCAAATACCTACAGGCTTACCTGTGCTCTGGAATGTGATAGCGCCGAATGTCATAGCTGCAATTGCAAGTCCAAGAAGCATGATTCCGAAACCTGTCTTTGTCAACATACTCCAGTCACCTCTCTTAGATCTTGAGAGCTTGAGCCAGATTGCTGCAAATACAGGGCAAAGGATAATGCATAGAAGACCGTTAATTGAGTCAAACCATGCTGTAGGCATCTCGAAGTTTGATCCAAGAGTCCAGTCTGCCCAGCCCATACCACCTTGTGAAGCAGGACCGAATTCGTAGTATACAGGCATGTAAGCCAGATACCAGAAAAGCCAGAATATTCCGGAAAGTGCAGTCAGGATAATGATTGCAACAGTTCTTCTCTTTTCGAGGCCTGTGAGAGGCTTTAGAAGTTCTTCATCTGAAGCCTTTTCAATGTCATCAGTTCTGTTGTCAACTTTGAAAGGCTTCTTTCCTGCATCTCCCAAAGATTTCTGACCGATAAGCCACCAAATGCAATCGACAACCATAAGAACTCCGCAAACCATGAACATGTTTCTGTATCCGTTTATTCCGCCCATCGTTGCGAGAAGTACGACAAATGTAGTTCCTATGAAACTTCCGATGTTAACGAATGAGTACTGAATACTGAAAGCTGTAGTCAGAGTGTCCTTATCGTTTGCAAACTGTCTTCCGTTAATTCCGGAAACGTTACCCTTGAAGAATCCTGTACCGATAGCTACTAGGATTACACAAATCCAAACGCCTGTAGTTCCTGTAGCTCTAGAGATTGCAAAATAACCTCCAGCCATAAGTAATTCTCCGATAGGTACCAATAGCTTTGGACTTATCCATCTGTCGGCAATATATCCGCCGATTACAGGTGTAATGTAAGTCCATGCTACGATCTGTGATGAGAAGAAAGCTCCCTGTTCTTTTGAAAGACCAAGTCCACCACTTGCCGCAGCCAAAACTACGAAGATTGCGATGCCCCACTTAGCGGTGTAATATGCAGCTCTTTCAAATGTGAAAGACAGACAGCATACATAATAGCCAAATGGGAACTGTTTTAGTTTTTGTAACATTTTTTTGTTCCTCCATATAAAAAATATAAATTTTTATCAATACTGCATTATTGCAGTAATAATAACGTCGAAAATATCCGCTAGGGATTATTTGTCGTGCCTGTTCATCCAGTCGATTATAACTTCTACGTATTCATCGTGGTCTTCTACAAAGCACATATGCCTTGAATTTGCAAACATATGCCATTCAGCGCCCGGAATATTGTCGTACATTTCCTTAGCTATAATAGGCGAGCAAAGATCCTCAGCACCATTGATAATCAGGCATGGTTTGTCGATATTCTTTCTCTTTTCTTTGTAGTTATAATCTCTAAGCGAGCCTGAAGGAGTAAACTCATTGTCTCCCCATC
>CAYFWG010000038.1:8841-10481 GCA_964346775.1 uncultured Mogibacterium sp. | reverse complement strand
ACGTACCGCAGGAAGTACGCCTCTCGACTTTGCCTTCAAGGTACATACAGATGTCGGAATCAGATGCGTCGGAGCGAAGGTAAACGGCAAAATGGTCACTATAGACCATAAGCTCTCCAACGGAGACATTGTTGAAATCGTTACCTCTGCCAATTCTTCTGGGCCAAGTATAGACTGGCTCAAGATATGCAAGACTTCCCAGGCACAGCACAAGATTAGAAACTGGTTGCGCAAGGCTGATAAAGACAACGATGTCAATAAAGGAAAGTCCAATATTGCTATCTATATTAAGAAAAAAGGCTATGACCCAGCTCTTGTTGCCAGAAATGCGTATATCATCAAGGCTGTAAAAGACTTTAATTGTTCCAATATCAACGAGCTTTATCTTCAAATATCCAGGGGCGGAACTACGGTTTCCAAACTCGGTCAGAAGCTAATAGAGTATTACGAAGCGGATACTCAGGCAAAATTAGAAGAAAAGGACGTTATCGAGGTTAAGAAAAGACCTCTTTACAGGGACAAAACAAGATCCGAATCGGGAATTGTCGTGCAAGGATCTGATAACTTGTTAATAAGGCGAGCAACATGTTGTAACCCTGTTCCAGGAGACGATATTATCGGTTACATTTCCAAGGGAAAGGGGATAACTGTTCATAGAACAGATTGTTCAAATATTAAGCATTTAAGCGACGAAGATAGGGGAAGACTTATCGATGTCCAATGGGACGATCCCGATGCAAACAGAAAATACTATGCAGATGTCCATGTCTATGCCGAGGAAAGAAAGGGACTATTCAGGGACGTATCGAAAGTATGCGACGACAACGATATCGAAGTTGTAGGCTTGAACCTAACTCATGCCGATCCGGGATTTAGCAGTGTTATTATTACTGTCGCCATTTCGGATATGAATCAGATGCAAAAACTTCTACTTTCGTTAAAGCAAGTAGAAGGTGTAGATAAAGTATTCAGAGCAACTTAAGCAAGATAGGAGAATAAAGATTTAATATGAGTATCATAGTTAAAAAGTATCCTAAAGGACCACTAGCAGAAAACACTTATCTTATTACAGATGAAGCAACCGGATATAAAGCAATTGTCGATCCAGGTTATATCGGGAAAGATATTATTGCCGAAATTGGAGAAAAATCCAATCTTAAGTATATATTCCTTACTCATGGACATTATGATCACTTTTATAGTGCAGGTGAATTTTTAAAAGAATTTCCTGAAGCGAAATTTGTAGCTCCTAAGAAGGATATGTATTTGATGTCCAAAGACTGGAACAAAGATGTTCTTGCCTTCGGAAACTCAACGCCTCAATGTCCAGAAGCAGATATATATGTTGTCGAGGGAGATGTTGTAACTCTCGGCGATTCTGATTTTGAATTTATAGAAACCCCAGGACATACAGAAGGTGGTATTTGCATTAAATCTGGAGACATCCTCTTCAGCGGAGATACTCTTTTCAAATTGTCCGTAGGTAACTCCTCTTTCGAAACAGGAAACTGGGATGCCTTGCTTGACTCTATAAAGAATAAACTATACGTGCTCGACGAAAATACGACGGTATATCCAGGACATGGTTTGCCAACTACAATAGCTTTTGAGAAGAAGGCAAATCCTTTTGTATAGGTTTT
>CAYFWG010000038.1:0-8831 GCA_964346775.1 uncultured Mogibacterium sp. | reverse complement strand
ATAGAAAATTGCTATCACATCGAAGAGCTGGTGAGAGTTTTTATCAAAGACGAAGATTTTGAAGTAATTCCTATAAACTACAGCTTATTTAAGAATCTCCACCTTGGAGGGAACAGCTTTATTATTAATAAGTCTGGATTCTCTAATATGGGAGATGTGCAAAGAGAGCTTTATACATTACTCGAAGGTATTACAGGTACATCTTACGAGTGGGGCATCATAACAGGTGTCAGACCGCTCAAAATAGCTCTTGATATTTATGATAAAGTCGGATCAATCGAATCAACTGAAAAAATCCTGAAAGAACAATATTTTCTTTCTGACAAGAAGATTCTCTTGCTCAGCGAAATAATCAAATATCAAAAAGAGAACATCAACGATCCACTCAGAAATTCTGCTGGAGTCTATGTAGGTATACCGTTTTGCCCGACGAGATGTGAGTATTGCTCTTTTGCATCAAGAGTAGCCGACGAGGATTCTTTAAATAAATACCTTGATAACTTGCTCAAAGAAATCTCTTATACGGGAAAACTCATTCGCGAGAATGGAACTTTCATAGAGAGTATATATGTCGGTGGTGGTACTCCGACCGTTTTGAGCCCCGAGCAGGAAAAAAGACTTATAGACTCTATAAACGATGATATAAACGTTCAGAAAGGATGCACCGAATTCACTGTAGAAGCTGGTCGTCCCGATACAATAACAGCTGAGAAGCTCGAAATTATGAGAAGTTGCGGTGTTTCACGTATCAGCATCAACCCGCAAACAATGAAAGACGAAACTCTGAGACAAATCGGAAGAAAGCATACTTCAGAAGATATCAAAAGAGGATATGATCTCGCATCAAAATACGGATTTGATGTAATCAACGCCGACATAATTACGGGATTACCAAACGAAACTTTTGAGGACTTTTCAAGAACACTAAGCGAAGTCATCTCAATGGGAGCTGACAATATCACGGTACACACTCTCTCAGTAAAGAAGGGCTCAATACTTAAGGAATACGACCCTGAACTTTTTAGGAGAAATATCGAAACAGTCGACTCAATGCTCGACTACGCATATGAAGTTCTGACATCAAAGGGATTTTATCCGTATTACATTTATAGGCAAAAGCATCAAATAGGCTTCCTTGAAAATGTAGGCTATTGCAAGCTGGGCAAACATTCCCTATATAACATAAGGATAATGGAAGAAAAACAAACTATCATTGCACTTGGAGCAGGTGCAGTCGGTAAAGTTTACTATCACGACGAGGGAAGCCTCGAAAGAATACCGAATGTTTCGAATCCCGATATATATAACGAGAGGATTGACGAAATGTTGGATAGAAAGAATAAATACTACGGAGGATAACATGGCAATTAAAGCACCAAAAGGAACTAAGGATATTCTACCTGCTGACTCATATAAATGGCAGTATATTGAAAAATCCTGGGCCGAATTCTGTGCTATATATGGTTTTAAAGAATTAAGAACTCCTACATTTGAATCTACAGAATTATTCAATAGGGGAGTTGGAGATACAACGGACATCGTTCAGAAAGAGATGTATACATTTGAGGATCTCGGACACAGAAGTATTACATTGAAACCCGAAGGAACATCTCCTGCGGTTCGTGCTTTTATAGAAAACAATCAATATGCACTCTCACAGCCTACAAAGTACTATTACGATACTCCTTGTTTTAGATACGAAAGACCTCAAGCAGGAAGGCTAAGAGAGTTTCACCAATTTGGAATAGAGAATTTTGGAACTGAGAGCATGCTGGCAGATGCTGAAGTTATAATGCTCGCTTTTGAATTTCTTAAGCAAATGAAAATCGAAGACATAGAACTTCACATTTCGAGCGTAGGTTGCAGAAAATGTAGACCTCTGCATAGAGAAGCCCTCCAAAATTTCCTCAAACCAAAATTTGATGATCTTTGTACCACTTGCCAATCGAGATATGACAAGAACCCTATGCGTATTTTAGATTGCAAGTCTGAAGTATGCCAGTCTTTGGTGAGCGGAGCACCTATGATGATCGATTATCTATGCGATGATTGCAAGAAAGACCTCGAGGAGCTCAAAGCTATTCTCGACGCGAGCAATATTGAGTACATAGTCGATCCTTCAATTGTCAGAGGATTAGACTATTATACAAAGACAGCATTTGAATTTATTACAACTTCTATAGGTGCACAGGGAACGATTTGCGGAGGTGGAAGATATGACCACCTTATCGAAGAAGTAGGTGGCCCAGATATGCCGGGCGTAGGTTTCGGTTTGGGCAAAGAAAGACTTCTGATGATGATGGAACTTGTCGGCCACGACTTTGGCGGAGAGACGAGTCCAGACCTCTTTATCGCATGGATAGGCGAGGAAGCTAAGCTTTATTCATTCAAACTTTTGCACGACCTTCGAAAAGAAGGTATCCGTGCAGCAATCGATACGAAAGAGAGAAATCTCAAAGGTCAAATGAAATATGCCGACAGACTTAATGCGAAATATACAGTTGTAATCGGTGATGACGAGGTTAATAGCGGAGAACTTACACTCAAAAATATGGAAAACTCCGAGCAGATAAAAGTAAGAAGGGAAGATTTGTCAAATGTTATATAAGAGAACTCACATGTGTGGAGACCTCAGAATAAGCGATGTAGGTAAAGAAGTTGTTTTAAACGGCTGGGTATCCAAGTCCAGAAGTTTTGGAAGCCTTGTTTTTATCGATTTAAGAGACAAGACAGGAATTACTCAAATTGCAGTTAACGAAGATGTAGCTCCAGAAATTTTGGAAAAAGCCAACGAGCTTAGGAGTGAATACTGCATAGGTATAAAGGGACGAGTTGAAGAAAGATCTTCCAAAAACAAAAATATTCCTACAGGAGACATAGAAGTCTTTGCTGATGATATAATTATATATACGAAATCTTTGACTCCGCCTATTTATATTAAAGATGATGATAACGTCGACGAGAATCTAAGACTTAAATACAGGTACTTAGATCTTCGCAAAGGCAAGATGCAAAGAAATCTCTCAATGAGATATGCGGTAGTTAAATGTGCTAGAGATTATTTCGACGAACAGGGTTTTACAGAAATTGAAACACCTATGCTTATTAAGCCTACACCAGAAGGTGCTAGAGACTATATCGTTCCTTCAAGAATCCACAAAGGTTTCTTCTATGCACTTCCGCAGTCGCCTCAGATGTTCAAGCAGCTGCTTATGGTTTCAGGGACAGATAGATACTTCCAGGTCGTAAAATGTTTTAGAGACGAAGACCTCAGAGCTGACAGACAGCCCGAATTCACACAGATAGACCTCGAAATGTCATTTGCTTCTGCTGATGATGTTATAGAGATTCAGGAAGGTTTCCTTAAGAAACTTATGCACGACGTCAAAGGCATAGACATACAGACTCCATTTCCTAGGATTTCATATGCTGAAGCTATGGAGAGATACGGTTCTGATAAGCCGGATACACGTTTTGATATCGAGCTTACTAAACTGAATTCGGTTTTCAAAGACTGCAATTTTGATGTATTCAATAAAACACTGGCTGAAAACGGTGACATCAGAGGAATATGCGTTCCTGGTGGTGCTTCTGTTTTTTCCAGAAAGAAGGTAGACAAGCTTGTTGAAGAGATCAAGCATTATGGAGCAAAAGGACTTGTATGGATTAAAAACGACTCGGGAAATATTACCTCTTCCGTAGGTAAGTTTTTCGATGAGGACGCCCTCAAAGATATTTTGGACAAATGCGGGGCAGGTAATTCCGATATCGTATTTATTGTAAGCGGTACTCCTAAAATCACATATGATTCCCTCGGTTTTCTCAGGAAGAAGGTTGCAGAAACCCTAGGGCTTATAGATGAAGATAAGTATAATTTTTTGTGGGTAGTAGATTTTCCGATGTTCGAAGAAGATGAAGATGGGAGAATCAAGGCTATGCACCATCCATTTACTCAGCCAAAGCTGGATGAACTGGATAAACTCGATACGGATTTGCTCGGTCTTAATGCCAATGCTTACGATATCGTGCTTAACGGCGTCGAACTCGGCGGTGGAAGTGTCAGAATTCACGATACCGAATTACAAGCAAGGATGTTCAGAGCCTTGGGTCTTTCCGATGAAGAATGTGAAGATAAGTTTGGATTTTTAATCGAAGCACTAAAATACGGAGCTCCACCTCATGCTGGACTTGCATACGGACTCGACAGACTTGTGATGCTACTCCTTGGGGAGAAAAGCATAAGAGAAGTTATCGCTTTTCCAAAGAATCAAAATGCTGAATGTCCTGTATCGGAAGCTCCTGCTCATCCAGGCGAAGGTCAATTGGATGAACTGGGAATTGAAGTTATAAGTTCACAGGACGAAGCAATTCAACTTGAAAATGAAGAAAATAAATAGTCAGATGACATCCTTCAAAAGATACGCAATATACGGCGGAACATTCGATCCGATTCATATGGCGCATATAGTGCTTGCAGATATTGCCGTTAAAGAGATCGGTCTCAATGAGATGATATTTATGCCTGCATACATATCTCCCTTTAAACAGCATGCAGACACCTCTTCAGGCGAGGATAGATATAACATGATATCTGAAATTCTTGAATACAACTCAGCTTTTCAGGTATCCGACTATGAGATTAATTTGGAATCAACCTCATATACTATAAATACCTTGGAGCATTTTGACGAATCTTACGAAGGTAAACGATATTGCCTCCTTGGCTTTGACTCATTGCTCGAGATCGAAACATGGTTCAGGGGAGAAGATATACTGAGAAATATCCCTCTTATAACGGGATATCGTCCGGGAACAGTACACGAAAGTGTTATGCAGAAGATTGAATTTCTTAGGAGAGAATATGGTGCTGAAATACATATTGTTGACATGCCTCCTATGAATATTTCTGCAACAGATATTAGAAAACGCGTTCTCGACGGACAAAGCATTGAAGGCCTGGTTCATCCGAAGGTGGAGGAATACATACTTGATCATAAACTGTACAAATAAAGAGGCTCTTGAGACTTTCTTAGAAACAAATCTTAAGCCGAAAAGATATAAACATTCTCTCGGTGTCGAGAAGATGGCAGGTAAACTCGCAAGAATATATGGAGAAGATGTAGATAAAGCTGAATTCGCTGGACGATTTCACGATATTGCAAAATGTTTTTCCAAAGAAAAATCAAATGAATATGTACTGAAATACAATCTTCCAGAAAAGTATATCGACGATCCTGCTCTTGCGCATTCAAAAATAGCCGCTGAAATACTGAAATACGAATTCGGTGTTACCGATGAAGATGTTCTAAACGCGGTAAGAAGTCATACAACAGGTAGGCCGGACATGTCGCTTATTGAAGAAATCGTGTATGTTGCTGATGCAATAGAGGAAAACAGAAATTACCCGGAGCTTGAGGCATTACAAAAGGAAGCCACATTAAATCTGGATGCCGCATGTTATGAAATAATGAATTTTGCTGTTCAGATGATTAAAGATAAAGGCAGAAATGTCGATGAAGATACAATTAATGCAAGAGATTTTATTAAAAGAAGACTGGAGAACAAAGAATGAAAAATAAAGAAACTGCACTGAAAATTGCCGAAATGCTAAGTAGCAAGAAAGCCTTGGATATAACGATGATCGATATATCGGAAAAATCGTCATTTGCCGATTACTTCGTCAACGCATCGGTACCTTCCGAAAGACAACTTAACGCTTTGGCAGATGAGGCACAAGATCTTTTATTCCAGGAAGGATTTAACCCTAGAGGAAAAGAAGGTCGCCCTGAATCTGGATGGATACTAATCGACGCTGGAGACGTAATAGTAAATATTTTCATTAAAGATGTGCGTGAAAAATACGCTCTCGATAAACTTTGGAGCGATTGCAATATAACAATTTTCGAATAAGGAGTAAAAGATAATGCAGGACAGATATGACTTTAAGTCCATAGAAAAAAAATGGCAAGATATATGGGACAAAGAAGATGCTTTTCGTACAGAAGAAGATTACGATAAGGAAAAATACTACGTTCTTGAGATGTTTCCTTATCCTTCGGGCAAGCTTCATATGGGCCATGTGAGAAATTATTCCATAGGCGATGTAATCGCTAGATTTAAGAAGATGTCAGGTTACAATGTCCTTCATCCTATGGGCTGGGATTCTTTCGGTTTGCCTGCGGAAAATGCTGCCATTAAGAACGGCACCCATCCTTTTGAATGGACAAATAACAACATAAACGACATGAAAGATCAGCTTGCATCACTCGGTTTGAGCTACGACTGGAATAGGGAAGTCGCTACATGTAAGCCTGATTATTATAAATGGACACAGTGGCTCTTCATCCAATTCTACAAGAATGGACTCGCATATAAGAAAGACAATCCAGTAAATTGGTGTCCTGATTGCCAAACAGTTCTTGCAAACGAACAGGTAGTAGAAGGTTGCTGCGAACGCTGTAGCACTCCGGTTACTAAGAAACACTTAAGCCAGTGGTATCTTAAAATAACCGATTATGCAGAAAGACTTCTCGATAACCTCGATAAACTTGAAGGTTGGCCTGATAAGGTTAAGGCGATGCAGAAAAACTGGATTGGAAAATCCGAAGGTGCTGAGGTTAAATTCGGAATTGCCGATAGCGACAAGGATTTAATCGTATATACTACTCGTCCAGATACTTTGTTCGGAGTAACCTATATGGTTCTAGCACCTGAACATCCTTACGTTAAAGAACTTACAGCAGGGACAGAATATGAAACTGCAGTAAATGCATATATCGAGGAATGCACGCACAAATCCGAACTCGAAAGAACTTCACTCACTAAAGACAAAACAGGAGAATTTATCGGTCACTATGCCGTAAATCCTGTTAACGACGAAAGAGTTCCTATTTTCATATCCGACTATGTAATGATGGACTATGGAACAGGTGCAATCATGGCTGTTCCTGCTCACGACCAGAGAGACTTTGAATTTGCCAAAGTTTTCGGTCTTGATATTACTCCTGTTGTAGAAGTAGAAGGAGTAGACCTAGATAATCTTACAGAAGCTGCCGCAGCCGAAGGAAAGATGATTAATTCCGGAAAATATAACGGGATGACAAACAAAGAAGCAATCGAAGCGATCACACTTGATTTGGAAACAAAGGGACTTGGAAAAAGAACCTTAAATTACAAGTTAAGAGATTGGCTTATAAGCCGTCAAAGATATTGGGGAACACCGATCCCTATGGTTTATTGCGAAAAATGCGGATGGGTTCCCGAAAAAGACGAGAATCTACCTGTTCTTTTGCCTACAGACGTAGAGTTCACAGGAAAGGGAAGTTCTCCTCTCACAACTTCCAAGACCTTTAGAAGCTGTACTTGTCCTGCATGCGGAGGCCCTGCTGAGAGGGAAGTTGATACTATGGATACCTTCCTTGACTCTTCATGGTATTTCCTGAGGTATTGCGATTCGCAAAATCCAGATTCTATATTTGACAGCAAAAAAGTAAACTATTGGATGAACGTAGATCAGTATATAGGTGGAGTTGAACACGCAATACTGCATCTCATGTATTCGAGATTCTTCCAGATGTTCATAAACGGTTTAGATCTATGTGACTACGACGAACCTTTCAAGAACTTGCTTACACAGGGAATGGTAACCAAGGGATATTATGATTCAAAAAACAACTATATCGTTGCAAAGATGTCCAAATCGCTAGGCAATGTCGTAAGCCCTGTAGAAATTCAAAACAAATACGGTACAGATACAGCGAGATTATTCATATTGTTTGCAGCTCCTCCTGAAAAAGAGCTTGAATGGTCAGACGCAGGAGTAGAAGGTAGCTACAGATTCCTCAACAGAGTATATAGGCTTGTAGCTGAATATATCGAAAATATAAGAGGCAACAACAGGAATTTCCCTGAACCTGAAGCTCAAAATTCAGCTGATAAACAGCTCAACTTTGTAATAAATTCCACAATTAAAAAGGTTTCTGAGGATGCCGGCGGAAGATTCAATTTCAATACTGCAATCGCATCTATCATGGAATTTGTTAACGAAATGTACAAATACATGCAAAACGAAGAGATTAATTTACCTTTATTCAACAAAGCGATTGAGGTACTTCTTATCGTACTCAATCCTTTCACACCACATATCACCGAGGAGCTTTGGGAGATGCTCGGTCACGAAGACAGGCTTTATGCCGTAAGATGGCCTGAATACGATCCTAAAGCACTTATAAAAGATGAAGTAGAAGTTATAATACAGATAAACGGAAGGCTAAAAGATAAGATTACTCTTCCGAACAACACAGATAAGGAGGTTACAGAAAAAGCTGCTATGGAACTCGAGAAAGTCAAAGACGCTCTGAGCGACAAACAAATCGTAAAGACGATTTTTATACCTAACAAAATTGTAAATTTCGTAGTCAAGTAGCGATTCTGTAAATTCATGACAACAACTAATACAAAAAAGAATAACAAAAGTGCAAGTACGAAAAGTGCATCTACAAAAAATGCAACGACAAAAAGTACAAGTGCTAAAGACAAAAACAATCACCCCGTGACCAAGAATCGACAGAATATCGATAAGAAGAGCACAAAACAAAAGCCTAACAGAAAACCAAAAGCCCCTGAACAGCCGTACAAGGTAATTCCTCTGGGCGGACTTAAGGAAATAGGTAAGAACTGTACTCTTATAGAATCCGGCAACGACATTCTTGTTATCGACTGCGGTTTCGCTTTTCCCGAGTATGAGATGTTCGGAGTAGACATTGTCATTCCCGACTTTACATATCTGAAGGACAATAAAGACAGAATGCGCGGAGGCATCATCACTCACG
>CAYFWG010000037.1:3471-10522 GCA_964346775.1 uncultured Mogibacterium sp. | reverse complement strand
CTTTACTATCCTATCGAGTTTGGCTTTCTCTCTGTCGATATCGAGTATAGAAAGTCCGTTTTCTTTTTTGTATTTGGCTATTTCATAAGAAAGTTTCATCCTTTGTCTGAAAGCCTGGATTATTTCTTCATCGACTGCATCTATAGCCTCTCTGAGTTCTTCTAATCTATTTTTGTCATTTCCCATATTCAACCTCCATCAAACGATCAAGTACGACCAGAGAAGCCAAGGACTCTACTACCGGCAGAACTCTCGGAACGATACAGATATCGTGTCTTCCTTTAACCTCTATCTCGGTTTCTTCCATCGAAGATATGTCGACTGTCTTCTGAGGAATCCGAATCGAAGAAACTGGCTTAAAGTATATCTTGAGATCTATATCCATGCCTGTGGATATGCCCCCGCTTATGCCTCCATGATTATTGCTGTGAGACACTATATTTTCATGTTCTAAGTAATACTCGTCATTGTTCCGAGAACCGATCGATTTTGAGCCTTCAATGCCGCTTCCGAATTCAATCGCTTTCGCTGATGGAATTCCGAGTAGTGCATATGCGAATGCCGATTCCAGTCTTTCGAAATAGGGACCGCCTATTCCAGCGGGCATTCCTTTGACAGTGCAAGATACGCTACCACCGAGAGAATCCCCTCTTTCTTTGATTCCCTGTAAATACATCTTCAGTTCCGACATATCATCATCGGAGTCAATTTTCATATCTGAAAAGCCGAAAGTGCCTATAGTTGAAATCTCTGAGCTAACCTCGATGCCTTGCTCTTTGAGGATTTGTTTGGCTATCCCACCTGCTACGCAAATGCCTGCCGTCATCCTTCCCGAAAACTCTCCGCTTCCTGGCTTGAGTCCCTCGGAACCGTATTTAAGATATGCTCCGAGATCTGAGTGCCCCGGCCTTAATTTCGTCTTAATCGGCTCATAGTCCTTCGATCTTACGTCTATATTTTCTATATGTGCTTCGATAACATCTTCTTCGATGATTCCGATATTATCTTTAATTTTTAAACCATTGTCAAAGATTACCGAGTCGGGCTCCTTCCTTCCCGTTGAGCATAGCTCTGAAACTGGGCTCCCTTCTCCATGCCTTCTTCTCATGAAATTCTGGAGCTTCGGAATATCGATCTCGATACCTTTGTCCATGCCGGAAATCTTGATATAGATTCTGTCTCCGTGGGATTCTCCGGATATTTCCAGTTTGATTTTCTTGCCGTTATATTTTATCAACTCTTCCACCTAATTTGCGAATATCATCCCAAAATCCCGGGTATGATTTTTTTGCGCAAGCTGCGTTGTTAATTCTGACTGGTTTTTCGGTAAATGCAGATGCGATTCCTGCGAGCATCGCCATACGATGATCGTTTCGGACATTTATAATTTCGTCTGTTCCCCTTAGAAGTTTCCCGCTTCCCCTCACTACGAGAGTGTCACCTTCTATTCTGATTCTTGCACCAAGATTCGATAATATATCCTTTACTGCCTCAAGTCTGTCGCATTCCTTGTATCTGAGTGCGCCCACTTCGGATATGACAGTCTCCGTATCTTCGTCTTCAAGGCCAGCTTTAAGAACAACAGCAGGTTCTATATCGGGGTAGTTTCTCATATCGAATTCGAACCTCCCCGAATGAGAATTGATGTCCTTCTTTCTGAATTTATTGAGTATATCTACTATCATGGAATCTCCCTGGAAGGAGTCCTCCCTGAGCCCTTTGATTTCAATCTTCTTATCGTTTATTTCATTCAGTACCAGCCACATCGCAGCCGCAGACCAGTCTCCTTCGAGAATTGTCTCTGGATTGTTTTGGAAGGAATATTTCTGTCCTCCAGATATCGAGTAGACTATTCCTATTTTAAGCTCGTCTGTCTCTTTAAAATCTTTTGTTTCTGTAAGATCTTCTCTTTCTATGTGTACTCCGAACTTCTCCATGATATTTCTTGTAAGATCAATATACGGTTCCGACTTCGGCTTGGAGTCTGTAATTATTCGGCTGTCCCCAGCTAAGGTAGGCAAAGCGAGCATAAGGCCTGATATGTATTGTGAACTTATATTTCCCGGAATGTAGAAATCCCCTGATTTTAGCTTTCCTGAAACCCTTATGGTACTGACTTCAGCGATCTTCTGTTCGCGTTCTGTCTCGACTTCTTTTTCGATTTCTGTTGCGATTTCGATTCCTTTGCTACGAAGTTCTTCTATAAGACCGCTGAGCGGTCTACCTATTAAGCTTCCTTCCAGAATCAATTCAGAAGCAACTCCGAGTGTAGCTACGAGAGGAATCATAAACCTCATGGTCGTTCCGCTTTCACGGCACATGAGTTTTAGCGGATTATCCTCTCTGCTAAGAGCTATCAGGCATTCCTTGGTCGCTTTGACATCATCCGAAAGTTCACCAGCAACATCTTCTATGCCTTTTATCCTGTCGATGTCTCCGCTAAGATAAGAGCAAACTATGTACCTGTGCAAAACGGACTTGGATTTTGCTATATCCAAACTGCCATGCACGCCCTTGCAGTCTATAATAATGTGATTATCCTCAGAACCCATGGCTATAAAACTCCTTTAATCGCCTTTGCCTTCTTAACGAGTATCTCGAATTCATCGGGTTTGATCGATTGTTTGCCATCCGAAAAAGCTTCTTCGGGGTGATTGTGAACCTCTACCATCAAAGCATCGGCACCTGCAGCTACTGCAGCGAGGGAAAGCGACTCTACGAATTCCGCTCTGCCGGATCCGTGGCTCGGATCTACAGCAATAGGAAGATGGCTCAGTTCCTTTATCGCAGGCACAGCGGCTATATCCAATGTGTTCCTGGTATATGTTTCAAAAGTTCTTATCCCTCTTTCGCAAATGATTACATTGGGGTTCCCCTCCGAGAGGATGTATTCGGCACTTGTCAAAAGTTCCTTGTATGTTGCGGCATATCCTCTTTTAAGCAAAACGGGCTTCTTGCTCCGTCCGAGAGCCTTGAGAAGTGAGTAGTTTTGCATGTTTCTGGAACCGACCTGGAGGATGTCAACATCCGAGAATAGGTCGAGGTTCGCAGCATCGACTATCTCTGAAACAATTGGAATACCTACAGTTTCTCTAACTCGAAGTAGAAGTTTGACGCCCTCGGCTTCCAGCCCCTGGAAATCGTAAGGAGAGGTTCTCGGTTTGTATGCTCCTCCTCTTAGGAAATTCGCACCCGCCTTCTTGACGGATTCCGCAATGCTGAATATCTGCTCTTCGGACTCGACCGAACACGGACCGGCTATTACGGTTAATCCTCCGTCGCCGATCTTTATTCCCGAAACATCAATCACACTGTTTTCGGCCTTTGTCTCCCTTGATGAGAGCAATACTTTTTTGTATCTTATATCTTCCATTTTCTCTATATGTAACAAGATGGAAACGCAGTGTTTCCATCTCTGATATCATTTTCTGTTTATTATTTCAATTCTTCTGGACGAGTGTATGTTATAAGGTCTTCAGCAACTTCCTTGGCTGCCTGACTAACTGCTCTCTCGCACACTTTTTCAGTGAGTGCAGGCTTTCCGTCGATAATGTCTCTAGTCCTCTTTGCTGTCAGTACAGCGAGAGTATAACGACTGTCTGTTTTCTGTTGAAGTACATTTACAGATGGATAAAGTAACATGTATTATTCCCCTTCCTCATTTTCGTACATTTTAATTATTGGCTTAACTTTGTCAGGTACCTTGCAGCTCTCAGCAGATATTATAGACTTGGCTTTATCTATTGCTGTCTCAAGATCGTCGTTGACAATGTAGTAATCGTATTCACCGATTAGCTTGATCTCGTTCAGAGCTTTGCCTAGCCTCTTCTCTACGACTTCTTTCTCCTCGGTATTTCTCCCTTCAAGCCTTGACCTCAGTTCTGCAAAGCTTGGCGGAAGTATGAATATCAGAATTGCTTCCGGCATCGAGGACTTGACTTGAAGTCCTCCCTGAACGTCAATATCGAGTATTATATTCCTTCCCTTTGAAAGCCTCGTAATTACCGCATCTCGAGGAGTTCCATACATATTCTCGAATACTTCAGCGTATTCAAGGAAGTTCTCTCTCTCGATATTTGCAATAAATTCTTCTCTTGTAACGAAGTAGTAATCCTTACCTTCAACCTCTCCTCCTCTTGGAGATCTGGTTGTCATCGATACAGAAAACTTCGTATTTTCATCTTTGAGAAGTTCGGCACATATTGTTCCCTTGCCTGTGCCCGATGGCCCTGAAATAACAAAAAGTTTGCCTTTCTTGCGACTCATATTCGCCTCCTGTTTGAGACCGTATTATACCACAGCGGAATATCTCAATGCTATGATTACTCGATATTCTGAACCTGTTCTCTGATTTTTTCTATTTCAGCTTTGAGATCCAGCATCATGGATGTAATTTCTTTGTCGTTTGCCTTAGAGCCTATCGTATTGGCTTCCCTGTTCATCTCCTGAATCAGGAAATCCGTCTTCTTTCCGATAGATTCATCGTCACACTTGAGGAAGGTTCTCAGCTGCTCGATATGACTGCCGAGCCTTACCAGTTCCTCGGTTATGTTCGACCTGTCAGCAAATATGGCTGCTTCTACAGCAATCCTATCTTCCGTAAGAGTTGCTGTACCGTCGAGGAGTTCTTCTATCCTTGTCTTGCGTCTCTCCGCATACTCAGCCTCAATCTCAGGCGCCCTTATCTCTATCTTATCCCTGATATCCGAAATAATGTTCGCTCTTTCCAGAATATCTTCAGCGAGCTTCTCACCTTCGACTTCTCTCATACTGCATATATCTTCTACGGCTTTTTCTGTGGCTGAGACAAAGCATTCCATAAGCTCATCTTCGTCTTCCTGTGCAGGAACCGTCCTGATAATATCCGGCATGCTCGTAAGCAGTGATAGTGAGATGTTTTCCTCTCCGCTGAAAGAATTGTTCAGCTCCTTGAGAGCTTCATAATACTTGCCAGCAAGGTTCATATCCAGTCTTATGTCGGTGTCGCTTTGGCCAAAGCTGTCTACACTCACATTTACTTCTATCTTTCCCCTGGACAGTTTATTTTTAATAATTGATTTAATCTTATCTTCCGCGAACGAGTATTTTCTCGGCATCCTAATATATATATCGCAATATCGGTGATTTACGGATCTGATCTCAACGGTTATGCTTCGCATTTCATCGGTGTATTCACCTCTTCCGAAGCCTGTCATGCTTTTTATCAAGTTTGTGCCTCCTAATATGCTTTAATCATATAATTATACTACATATCGTTGGGAAATGTGAATGTCAACATATCTAAAATCTCAATGATATTGAGTGTCGAGGCCATAAATGATATGATTTCTAAGTATGATATTTAATAAATATCCTAACCAAAATAATTATTGTTGGAACTGGGAGGAATATGGCTTACGACGGAATAATAACCTACGCAATAACGAAGGAACTGAGCGATAAGCTCGCTCTTGGCAAGATTGAGAAAATCTATCAGCCGGGTGCCGAGGAGCTCTTGCTTAATATTCACACGAGAAAAGGCAATTTCCGCCTTTTTATTTCCTGCAACAGCCGTTCCGCCAGGGTTTGTCTTACAGACAACAAGTATGAGAACCCCGATAACCCTCCTGTTTTTTGTATGCTCCTTCGCAAACATCTTCAAGGTGGAAGGATAACCGCGATTCGTCAGAAAGACTCCGAGAGAATAATAGAAATAGATATCGAAGCTAATAACGAACTCGGCTTTACCACATGCAAAAGTTTAATCGTTGAGATAATGGCGAGGCACAGTCATATCATCCTCGTCGATATGGAGTCAGGCAAAGTAATCGACTCTATCAAGAGGATTTCCATCGATGTGAACAGATATCGTCAGTTGCTACCCGGTATTACATACAAATATCCGCCTGAGCAAGATAAACTGCCTTTCAAATCGGTTACGACAGATACTTTGCTACCTCACTACGAGAAGGCAATTATGGGGCGTATCGCCGGTATTTCTCCTGCTATTTCACGGGAGATGCTTTCACACTGCGTTAAAAAATCGGATGTGTCTACCAAATCTACCAGACCTGCCGACAGACTGTGTGAAATAATCGAGTCTGTAGATAATGGAAGCTATAGGCCGGTAATCTATTTTGACAAAAAAGACTCCCCTGTAGAGTTTCACCTGACAACTTTGAGCGAATACAGCGACTTAAAGTCCGTCTCTTTCCCAAGCATTAACGAATGTGTCGAATATTTCTATTTCAATCGAGACATATCAAATATAATAAAGCAAAAGTCAATGCCTTTGCTGAAAACCGTCAATGCAGCAATTCATAAGGCAGAACTGAAGAAACAGAAGCTTAACGAGGATCTTCTCAAAGCCGAAAACTCAGACAAATACCAGCTTTACGGAGAACTGCTGACAGCAAATATTCATCTCATCAAGCCCGGAGATAAAGTGACAACAGTCGTAAATTACTACGATGGACAGCCGATTAACATTCCACTCGATGAAAAAATCAGCGCCGCAAAAAACGCTCAAAAGTATTTCAAGAAATATTCCAAAGCGAAGACTGCTGTGCGCGAGAAGCAGATACAGCTCGAGGATAACGAGGTCGATTTGCTTTATCTCGAGTCGGTTTTGCACAATTTAGAGGTTGCCGATACCGAATCGGAGCTCGATCAGATAAGAGAGGAATTAAGGAATACTGGCTACGTAAAGAAGCAGGCCAAAGTTTCCAAGAATAACAAGAAGAAGTCAAAGCCGAATCCGACAAAATTCACTCTTTCGGACGGGACAACTGTTCTTGTAGGTCATAACAATATTGAGAACGACTATATTACCACCAAGGTTGCTGACAAAACAGACATATGGATGCACACCAAAGATATACCTGGCTCACATGTGATTCTAAGATTAGAAAAAGGCAGAACTCTAGAAGACCTCTCTGCTGACATAATCTACGAAGCGGCTTCCATTGCCGCCTATTACAGCAAATATCGTGACGGCGAAAACGTTCCTGTAGATTATGTCCCTGTCAGATATGTGAAGAAGCCTAATGGAGCAAAGCCTGGAATGGTGATT
>CAYFWG010000037.1:0-3461 GCA_964346775.1 uncultured Mogibacterium sp. | reverse complement strand
TTCACAAAAAACAAAACGGTATAGTTAACACCGAAACAACCTAAGTGAAAGAAGGAATAAAACTATGGCATTATATCCAATTATAGCTGCAGTTGTATTGATACTGGATCAGCTATCCAAATTTTTTATCAGGTCGAACTTCGTAACTGGAGAGAAGATCAGCGTAATCGGCGAATGGTTTACTATCACCTTCGTTAAAAATACAGGAGCTGCCTTCAGCATGTTCGCAGGCAACGAGTTTGTTACTATCTTTATGACATCAGCACTTATTGTTGCTTGCCTGATTTTCATAGCTAATGAGTTTAAGAATGGAGGCTCTCGCTTCCTGTCTATTTGTCTTACGCTTATCGTTTCAGGTGGAATCGGAAACCTGATCGACAGGGTTTCATTGGGCTATGTAACTGACATGATTTCATTCGGTAATTTCCCGGTTTTCAACATCGCTGATATAGCTGTGACATGCGGATGCTTCCTAACTGTTATATACATACTTTTCTTCCACAAGAATCCAGATTCAGCGGATCTTTCAGCGGAAGAGACTAAGGATGCTTCTTCGGATGAAGCTAAGAATGAAGTCTCCACGGAAGAGACTAAGGATGGATTGGAAAATGAATGATGAAATAATCTTACTCTCCGTTTTGCCTGAAGATTCGGGGATGCGGCTCGATGCTTTCATAGGCATAAATGATGAAAATATTTCCAGAAACTATGCTGTACAGCTTATCGAAGACGGCAGAGTTTCCGTTAATAATGAAATCGTCTTATCTAAGAAGGTTAAGTTGTCTGCAGGAGATGAGATCATCCTTTCAATACCTAAGTCGGATGATTTTGAAATAGTTCCCGAGAATATCCCTCTCGAAATAGTCTATGAAGATGAAGATTTAATCGTGGTAAATAAGCCCCGTGGCATGGTCGTCCACCCTGCACCTGGGAATTATACAGGGACTTTAGTAAACGCCTTGCTTTATCACTGCGGTGATTCGCTTTCAAATATCAACGGTTTGATGAGACCAGGTATCGTTCATAGAATCGACAAGGATACCAGCGGTCTTATTATGATTGCAAAGAATAACGAAGCTCATTGCAGACTTGCCGACCAGCTGAAAGCTCATACAGTGACTAGGGAATACACGGCCCTCGTCTATGACAATATCAAAGAAGATGAACTGACAATAAATATCCCGATAGGAAGAGACGAGAAAAATCGTTTGAGAAGGTCTGTGAACGGTTCGGCTTCAAGAGAAGCTGTCACACATATCAAGGTTGCAGAAAGATTCTCAAAATTTACTCTTGTCAAAGCAAGGCTCGAAACTGGAAGAACTCATCAGATAAGAGTTCATATGGCATATATCAGACATCCTCTTGTCGGTGATCCTCTATACGGACCAAAAAAAGCTCCCAGCAAGCTTGAAGGTGTCGCCCTCGACGGACAGCTTCTGCATGCGGGAACTTTGGGTTTTATTCACCCTTCTTCGGGTCAATATATTGAATTTACATCTCCTCTTCCGGAGTGTTTTGAAATTATTCTGAATCGCCTTCGTCAGCGGAAGGTATAAATCTAAGTGCTGCTGAATTGATGCAATATCTCAGCCCACCGCTTTCTCTCGGTCCGTCTGGAAATACATGTCCGAGATGCGAACCTGAGCTACTGCTATTTACTTCCGTTCTTATCGTTCCAAAGCTGCGATCTTCTTTTTCGGTGACTGCATCACCATCTATCGGCTTTGAAAACGAAGGCCAGCCACATCCAGAATCGAATTTGTCGTCTGATGAGAAAAGTGGCTTTCCGCTCACGGCATCTACATAAACTCCCTTTTTGAAGAAATTATTGTATTCTCCCGAAAAAGGCCTTTCTGTCACTCCGTTCTGAGTAACCTCGTATGCGAACTCTCCGATACGACTTATCAGCTCGTCTTTCTTCTCAGCCTTATCCTCGTCTGAAAGGGCCATTTTGCTCCTAGAAATATGGCAGTATCCCGTCGGATGCTTATCCAAATATTTCTGGTGATACTCCTCTGCAGAGTAGTAATTAGATAGAGGTTCAACCTCCACAGCTAATTTGCGTCCTTGGGTTTCTTCGACTTTGTCATATACAGACTTAATATCTTCAATCTGTCCTTCTTCTGTATAATAAATCCCAGTCCTATATTGTATGCCCACATCGTTACCTTGACGGTTCATGGCTACAGGATCTATTACCATAAAGAAAAATCTGATAATCTGTCTGAGGGAGATAATCTTCTCATCATATACAATGCGAACAGCCTCAGCATGACCGCTACTAGAGCACACATCCTCGTAAGACGGATTCTCAGTCGGTCCGTTTGCATATCCCGATTCGGTGGAGATAATTCCATCAAACTGGTCGAAGAACTTTTGCAAACCCCAGAAGCATCCTCCTGCCAGATACACTGTTTTCATGTCTTTCATTCCTTTCCGTATAAAAAGTTTACTGCATTTATTTACTTCTGTTTCGCAGTTGATTTAGAGATTTTAGAAGGTCATTCCTCTTTCTTTTGCTTTATATATTCCTTTATAAAATTCGCGATTATCATTATTATTACGACGATTCCGATATATCCCTGAGGCGGATATAGATACTTTACCAGGGTTTTGAATCCGAACTGCCCTACAACAAAGCCTATTGCTGCCGCTACAACCAATATGTATTTTTTTGCAGGCGTTTGAGGTATCTTTGTTCCGAAGGCATAGAATGTACTCGACGAAGTCGCATACATTGAGCCGAATAATATAAATGTGTATAAAATGCTAAGCGGTCTTGAGATTCTCTCGGCATATCCTACAAGAGGAAGTGAAAGTTCGCTTGAGAATGCCATATCTTTGAGAATTGCCGCGAGAAGCAAAATCGTCATAACTGCTGGAAGAAGGCTTCCGAAGAATGCCCCTCTAAAGGCGGTCTTCTTATCCTTTGCATTTACAGCACAGGCTCCAGCCATAGGAATCATCCCAATTCCGTTATATGCGGTGAATATAATAGCGGCTATCATCCAGTTCGGTGCCATAGGCGACGGAGAATATCCATCCGTTGGACCGCTTTGCCCGATATTCGGGTAGAATATCGTAAGCAAGACAACGAGAATCGAAATACCGAATACAAGCGGTATAATCTTCGAAAACACGGCCGACAATCTTTCAAAATCTCCAAGCACTGTAGCCAGAGTTAGGACCACGATTATCAGTCCGCCGATTCGGGTGTCTATTCCAAATTGCTGTTCGAGAAGTGCACCGCCAGCAGCACTCATAGACATTATAAGAGTGTAGTAAACGGCAGCCATAAGATATCCGATTCCGTCTATAAGGTATTTATTATCTATAGGAGAAATGATTCTACCAAGGTCGCTCGTCCCCTTGATACTTGCAATATACGTGAGCATCATCGCAAGCAGGACAAAGAAGATTAACAAAAAAACCGTACCTAGATAACCCTTACTTCCGAATAC
>CAYFWG010000036.1:3971-10551 GCA_964346775.1 uncultured Mogibacterium sp. | reverse complement strand
GTATTCGGAACAAGCAAATACGGTGCTGCGAACTGGATTACATTTGGCGGATTATCTGTTCAGCCTTCAGAAATAGTCAAACTGGCATTTATATGCATAGGTGCAGGAACACTCGAAGAGCTTTACAATAAGAAGAACACTTTGATGTACGCAGGCTTTGCGTTCTTCTGCTTAGGCTGTCTCGCAATCATGGGCGACTTCGGAACGGCACTTATATTCTTTGCGACCTTCCTCGTAGTTTCCTTCCTCAGGAGCGGAGACCTTTCGAGGATGATATTGACAGTAGCTGGATCCGGCCTTATGGGTCTGATGGTATTGAGGTTCAAGCCTTATATAGCATCGAGATTTGCAGTTTGGGGTCATGTGTGGGAATTTGCCGATGACAAAGGATATCAGCAGACAAGAACCATGTCTTTCGGAGCAGGAGGAGGTCTCCTCGGACTCGGAGCAGGTGAGGGATCACTCAAAAATGTCGCAGCATCCAATACAGACCTTGTTTTCGGATTTGTAATGGAAGAGTGGGGCTTTATTATAGCGATCTTAATGGTTCTCTGTGTAATCACTCTCAGCTTGTTCGCGGTAATATCTATCGTTGCAGGCAGGTCGACTTTCTATACGATAGGTGCATGCGGAGCGGCGACGATATTTTTGGTACAAACCATACTAAATGTATTCGGAGCTCTCGACCTCTTCCCATTAACGGGAGTTACATTTCCTTTCGTTTCGTGCGGAGGTACGAGCATGATAGCTTCGTGGGCAATGCTTGCATATTTCAAGGCCGCCGATATGAGGGAGAATGCGAGCTTAGCGGTCAGAAACGAGGATCAATATGCGTAAACAAGAAAGAAGAGCGATAATTTGCATATTGATAGCAGCAGTCCTTTTCGGGGGAATGCTTATCTTCGGCTGGAGATTTGTCAAACACGGAAATGAATGGGCGAGTTTTTATGGCAATTCGCAAATATACACAAACGGCATGATAAACCGAGGTACGGTAACGGATAGAAACGACACCGTGCTGATGAAGTGTGCTAAGGAAGGTATATTCTATAACGACGATGCGGATATCCGTCGTGCGACAGTTCATGCGGTTGGAGATCCCAAAGGCAACATAGCATCGGGAGCGATTAATATTTTCAAGAGCCAGCTAATTGGTTACGACATACTTAATGGAACGTACGATACTTCGGCAGAAGGAAAGACAATCAAACTCACAATCGACGCAGAGGCCAATAAGGCAGCCTATAACGCTCTTGCTGGCAGAACAGGAACAGTTGGAGTATTCAACTGGAAAACAGGAGAGGTTGTGTGCATGGTAAGTACTCCTGCATTTGACCCGAGCGGAGAACTTCCTGGAGATACCGATTCCTCATATTATTTCAACAACTTTATAAATGGCGCATTGACACCAGGCTCGATTTTCAAGCTCGTCACTTCTGCTGCAGTCATAGACACTGTCCCAGACAAGGACTCTTTCAGCTTTACATGTGACGGCAAGAACGAGTATCACGGCGAGGATTTCACCGATGTATCCGCTCACGGAACCGTGGATTTCAGGAGCGCTTTGGCACAGTCGTGCAATGGAGCTTTCGGACAACTGACACGCGAGGTTGGAGCCGATACTATGAACAAGTATGTCGATCAGCTTGGGCTTAACAAACCAGTAGAGGTAAGCGGGATAAAAACAGCGGCAGGCTCCTTCAGTTTCCCTTCGGATAACGATGTAACTCTTTCGTGGGCAGGAATAGGCCAGGCCAAAGACCTCGTCAATCCATGCTCTATGATGGTCTATATGGGAGCTATCGCAAACGGCGGTGAAGCTGTTCAGCCGACACTTATTAAAAACGCAACCTTCATCAAAGAAATCGCTGGCGGAAAATCCATGGGTAGCTATCTTTCGGAAAGCACGGCAAACGAGCTTAAGGGTATGATGAAGAACAACGTAACTTCAAACTACGGAGAAGGCAACTTCCCAGGACTTGATATATACGCCAAATCGGGAACGGCAGAGACGGGCTCTGATACTTCCGAGGCGTGGTTTGTCGGGTTTATCGACAACAAAAATGCACCTTATGCCTTTGTAGTTTGGGTCAAAGATGCAGGTTACGGATCTCAAGTAGCTGCGCCAATCGCAAGAAGCGTGTTGGACCAGCTTGTTGATTAATATATCATTACAGGAGTTCCCGGACTTATCATTCCGTATAGGCTCTGTGCGTAGCTATAAGGCATGTTAACGCATCCGTGTGAACCTCCTCCGAGGTATATGCCTCCGCTAAAAGAAGAGCGCCAAGTCGCATCGTGCATACCGTAGTCGTCTCCGAGGAAGGACATCCAGTAGTTGACGAAGGATTCGTACTTGGTTCCATCGTTTTCAAGCCCTTTGAGCGTTACGTTTTGAGACTTATAATTTAAATAGTAAGTTCCTGTCGGAGTTGGAAGTCCAGCCCAAGGATTTCCTGTTACCACAGGGCAATGAAGGACAGCTCTACCGTCGACGAAATAGGTCAGGGTTTGCCCCGAAATACTTATATACACGTATGTACCGTATGCACCATTGTCGGGTGCTTCGACAAATACGAAAGCGGATTTTTCAGAACGGTTACCGCTCGGATCCGTGGCAACAGCCTTAACCTTATACTTTCCCGCAGAATCGGTGTTCACAGCATCCGATTCTATTTTTATCTTCGCCTTACCGCTATTGTCTTTCGCTTTGAACATTTCCTTGATGCTCTCGTCAACCGAAAGGCCTACAAAAGTGTATATGTCTTCAGCCTTAGTAAATACAGGTGGTTCTTTGTCGGCAATCGTGACGGCGAACTCCCTATACTGACTGTCGCAGTAGAGTATCCTGAGTTTGTGCCTTCCTATCTCTGGCAAGACCGGCTTCTTAATGATCTTTCCATCGAATTCAATTTGAACATTCTTTCTCACAAAAACAACGTCTTCCTTCGACAGCTTACTGAAATCCAAGTACTCAGTAGGGTCGGACTCAATTTTCTTGCCGAGATTGACCTCCAAATTAGTATAATCGTATTTTGAATTTAGAAAAATCGACGGTCTGAAACTGCACGACGAGAAGAAGACTACTGCCGATATCATAATTGCCATAATTAAGAATAGGGGTTTTGTGAGCTTTGACATAGCCTATTACCTATAATCTCAGATCCACAGATAATGGAAAATACTTCTAGCGGTTAATCCAAGCGTTTTTAAAAAAGATAAATAAAAAACTTGAAGCAGGTATTTCTCCTGCTTCAAGTATATAACAATGAGATTCATTATTGGGAATAATTCCCCGATAAGATTTACTGCTGTACAGCAGTTTCGTTAACGTTGGCACTTTCAGGAACTTTGTATGATCCCGGTCTGTTCTTGATGAAGAACAGGATTCCAATAAGAAGTGCAGCGCCTACAACCAGAGGAATGATAGGAGTGCTAACATATCCTGCAATAATATACGATACGAAGGATACTCCTGCTACTAATGTTGCATATGGCAGCTGAGTAGTAACGTGTGACAAGTGGTTACATGCAGCTCCTGCGGAAGCCATGATGGTTGTGTCTGAAATTGGAGAAACGTGATCTCCGTAAACAGCTCCTGCCATACAAGCGGCCATTATAGGAATCATCATATCAGGCTGAGATTCGGTGATTGCAAGTCCGATAGGGATAAGAATACCGAATGTTCCCCATGAGGTGCCTGATGAGAAAGCCAGCAGGCAAGCGATAACGAACAGGATTGCTGGAACAAGTGCGATTGCACCACCGCCAAGGTTTGATACAACCTTCTTTACGAAGTCAGCTAATCCGAGGCTGTCTGTCATAGCCTTGAGAGACCAAGCGAATGTCAGTATCAAAATAGGCGATATCATCTGTGACAGTCCTTCAGGAACGCACTTCATGCATTCTGTGAAAGTAACAACCCTTCTCAGGACGTAGTAGATAATGGTAATTATCAAAGCTACTATTGAACCCATTGAGAGACCTACTGATGCGTCTGATCCTGCGAATGCATCTATAACGGACTTTCCTTCGAATATTCCGCCTGTATAAACCATTCCGAGAACGCAGCATACGATGAGGACTACGACAGGGATTATAAGGTCGATGAGCTTACCCTTGTCGCTACCGAGTTCTACAGCATCTGCTGTGTTGGCACTTGCTGACTTTACGGTAAACAGGTCGTCATTTTCGATAGCGTTTCTTTCATACTCAGCCATTTTGCCGAAGTCGAACTTCATAAATAACATCGCAAACATCATCAAGAGCGAGAAAAGAGCGTAGAAGTTATACGGTATGGAACGGATGAAAATAGAAATTCCGTTCTGTCCTTCAACAAAGCCTGAAACTGCAGCTGCCCAAGAGGATATAGGTGCTATGATACAAACAGGAGCTGCTGTCACGTCGATAATATAAGCGAGCTTAGCTCTCGAAATTTTGAAGTTGTCTGTAACTGGCTTCATAACGCTTCCAACTGTCAGACAGTTAAAGTAGTCGTCGACAAAGATAAGAATTCCCAGGATTACTGTAGACAGTCCCGCTGCTACACGGGTCTTAACTTTGCGCAAAGCCCACTTTCCGAAAGCTTTCGAACCTCCAGACAGGTTGAGCATTGCTACCATCATTCCCAGTACGACCAGGAATATAAGGATTCCGACATTATATGAATCGGTTAGAGATTTTACGATACCATCGGTAAGAACGTGCTTTAATACTCCGGTAAAGCTGGCTCCGGCGTACAGAACTCCGCCGGTTACAATACCGAGGAATAAAGAACTGTATACTTCCTTGGTAACAAGAGCAAGAACAATTGCTACGAGAGGCGGTAATACCGCCCAAGCTGTTGCGTACAATGCAGGTGCATTTTCCATAATAATTACCTCCCTTTCTACCTACAAAAGAAAATCCATGAATAACGCTAGAAACGTATCATGGATAAGGTAACTTATGCCTACCATGATAGCACTCCACATACAGTGACAGTCCGTTGCCTCTTATTGCAACGTCCCAGGATAACGAACTTGGGTATCCGTTAAACTTCGGCGGATCTTCCTTTCTCGAACTGCAGCTCCCACGCTGTAGCAGTTGGTACTGATAATCTCCGCGACCTCTATCGGTCAGGTGTTATTCAATTGATTGTGCATATAATAATAATTATCCAAACAAATGTCAAGCAAAATTGTGCTTTTTTACAAAAACTTTTGTAAATTAGTAAATCCTGTCAGACATTTGCAGTTAACATATCACAGTGATAAAATATTAACGACAAGAACAATAAGGCTAATAGCACTTTTATTATAAAATTATATTCTTTAAGTAAGGAGGAGACATGAACTTCAGCCAATCAGAAAAAGACTACCTCATAAACTCGGAAAAACCTTTCATATATGAGGAAACACCTATAATAGATAGTAAGGAAAAATTTGAAGAGATTCTAAACACAAGAAACGATGGCAAGACACCGTCCTTCAGGGAAATTAAACTCCTCAACATGGATTTAAGCGGGAGGGATCTCAGCGGGATAGACTTCTGGAGAACCATTTTCGAGAAATGCGATCTTACCGAAGCCGATTTCAGCGGATCAGTAATGGATGATGTCGCATTCTACGACAGCAAAATCACTGGGATTAATCTGAAAGGATGCAACGCGAGGGGAGCTTCCTTCAGATATCACGACATGACAGGTATTAATTTGTCGGGAGCGAATATATATGGGGCGGTTCTTGAAGATGCAACCAATCAGGACAAGATAATAACCGATGACGATACGAAATGGTATAAGATGTCCTGCCCTACAGAAGGACCTTTCATAGCGTGGAAGTGCTGTACGGATTTAAGAGTCGTCATGATGCTTGTTCCTGCTGAGGCAAAAAGATGCATGGCAACACAGGAGACAGGCAGGGTGTCGAAGGTGAAGGTTCTTTCAATCAAAAGCATAGACGAAACTTCAAGCTACGAATGGGCGCAATCCACAGTCGATCCGGACTTCTACTATGAGGTAGGAAAGTGGATCGAGCCAGCAAACGGATTCCAAGAAAATCGTTGGAAAGACTCATCTCCAGGGATACATTTCTTCATCGACAGACAGCAATGCATTGATTATCAATCAAAATAACTGTATAATATCGGTAAGTTATAACTACTTGATTCGCATTAATCGGGTTGGATATTTTAAGGAGGTACTTATCGATGAAAGTAATTATGTCCGGAAACGAGGCAGTCGCTCGCGGAGCATACGAGGGCGGTGCTAGATTTGCTTCGGCTTATCCGGGAACACCGAGCACCGAGATCCTCGAAAACATGCCTCAGTACGGGGAGAAAGTATATTCTGAGTGGGCTCCTAACGAAAAGGTAGCTGCAGAGGCTGCTATCGGAGCATCTATTGCCGGTGTAAGATCAATGTGCGCTATGAAGCATGTTGGAATGAACGTTGCGGCAGACCCTATCTACAGCTTTGCGTATACCGGAGTAAATGGCGGATTCGTAATGGTAGTTGCAGATGACCCAGGTCAGCACAGTTCTCAGAATGAGCAGGACAACCGCAACCAGGCAAAGGCAGCTAAGCTTCTTATGCTTGAAC